>JBAPWO010000147.1:0-5093 GCA_049283735.1 Candidatus Dormiibacterota bacterium | reverse complement strand
CGTTGGAACACGCGCTGCGCGATGCTCAGGCCTGCGATGACGCCGTCCTGCTTGCAAACGATCTTCCCGCGACACGTCATGTCCATCGGGATGACGGCCTGGGTGGTGACATCGCCCGCTCCGACGTCCTCGGCAAGCGCCGACTCGATGAGCATGTCGATGCTCTCCGACGACAGCGCCTCGGTGATGGGTCTAAAGGTGACGGTCAAAGCGTGCTCCTCTGTCCTTGTGCATGACGAGATCGCCATGCCATTGATCGCTTGCTTGGGGGAGATCAGAACGGAGGTGGCATCCTCGGCTCTCCTCGCGAGCCAGGGCCGCCGCGCACACCAGCGACGCCGTCGACGCGGCGGCGTGCAGTTGCATCGTCGAGAGCGAGGTGGCTCCCGCTGTCGACGCGGCGACTGCCTCGCACTCGCGAGACGCGGCACGCAGCCCGGATTCGTCTCGAACCACGCCCGCGCCCGTCCAGAGCGCGTCGCGCAGCGTGTTCCATCCATCAAGAATGTCGAGCGTGGATGCGCGCGGGCTCGAGGCCCGGGTCGCCGCGGCGGCCTGAGCCGGCGGCGATTCCGCGGCCCAGCCCAGTGCGCCCTGCACCGCTCGCTGGGAGAACACCAGGGATTCGAGCAGGCTGTTGCTCGCCAGCCGGTTCGCGCCGTGCACCCCGCTGTGGGCCGCCTCACCACAGGCGTACAAGCCCGGGACGGATGTTGCACCATCGAGGTCGGTTCGCACCCCGCCGATCATGTAATGCGCGGCCGGCGACACCGGGATCGGATCGCGCGCGATGTCGAGGCCGTATCGTGCGCACGTCGCCGCGATGGTCGGAAAGCGCACCGCGATCCGCTCACCGACCGGGGAGCAGTCGAGGAAGACGCAGCGCTCGCCGCTGCGTTCGAGCTCCTCCCAGATCGCCCTGGCGACGACGTCGCGGCCGGCGAGCTCGCCGCGCGGGTCGACGTCGAGCACGAAGCGCCTGCCGTCACGGTTGACGATCCACGCGCCCTCGCCGCGAACCGCCTCGCTGATCAGGAACCTCGGCGCGCCCTCCATGGCGAGCGCCGTGGGGTGGAACTGCGCGAACTCCATGCCCGCGACATCGGCGCCGGCCGCGTAGCCGAGGGCGACACCGTCGCCGGTTGCGGATTCGGGGTTCGTGCTGTTCCGCCAGAGGCGGCTCGCTCCACCGCTTGCCAGCACGACCGCCGCTGACGACAGGGTCGTGGTGTGCGAATCAGAGGGGTTGGTCGTGATCGACACCCCGCAGCCGACGCCGTCTGTCGTGGTGAGAATCCCGGTGACATCAGCGTGCTCGATGACCCGGGCACCGCTGGCGCGGATCCGGCGGATCAACGCCGTCTCCACCTCGAGCCCGGTCCCGTCGCCCCGTGCATGGAGGATGCGCGGGCGCGAATGCGCTGCCTCCTGCGCCAGCAACAGCTCGCCGTCCTGAGTGTCGAACGCCACGCCCCATTCGATCAACTGGCGAATGCGTGCCGGTCCTTCCTCGACGAGCACGCGCACCGCGTCCGGATGGCAGAGCCCTCGACCCGCGGCAATGGTGTCCTCGTAATGCAACTCCGGTGAGTCACCATCGCCCACTGCGGCTGCAATCCCGCCCTGCGCGAACCGGCTGCACCCATCATCGAGCGCGCCTTTGGTGACAACCACAACCCGTGCGCGCGGCGCGGCGGTGAGTGCAGCTGAGAGTCCCGCGATGCCACTCCCGACAACCACCACGTCGTAATCCGTCGGTGCGGCCCCGTTGATCATGCGATGGTCGCCTGCTCAGCACCACGGTTGTCTGCGTTCACGCGCATGATCTCGCACGCCATGCTTCGGTGGCGCGCATCGATTCGGGCGCGATGCCACACGACCTTGCGAAGCCGTCGACCCCTCGCGTCCCGGTGGCGCGGTGGATTTTCGACCTCATGATGACCCGCTGCACTGATCTCCCCTAGACGCCACGACCTACGGGCGCTGTGTCGACCCCCAGCCGAACGACATCAATCAACCGTGTGTTCCCTATTCTAGCAGCCAGTACGATTTGGTTTGTGGGGACTGCGGTTTCGACCTCGGCGAAGTCTTCCGCCTCTACCACGGCGACGTAGTCGACGTCCAGTCTTTCGTTCTCCAGGAAGGACCGAACAGCTGTTGCCAGCGCAGCGGCGTCTCGCTCACCGGCATCGAATCGCGCCATCGCCATCGCCAGGCTCGACGGAATAGCCGAGGCCCGCGCTCGTTCTTCGGGGCTGAGGTAGACATTGCGGCTCGAGATCGCGAGGCCGTCGACGTCCCGAACCGTTGGGCAGACAACGATTTCGACGCCGGTGTCGAGGTCGCGGGCGAGGTGGCGGACCACCGCACACTGCTGCGCGTCCTTCTGCCCGAAGTAGGCCCGGTCGGGCAGACCGGCAACGAGCAGCTTGGTGACGATCAGCGCGACCCCGTTGAAATGGCCCGGGCGGCTGGCCCCCTCGAGCCTGTTGCCGAGCGGCCCGGCGACGTCGAGCCGGGTGACGATGCCGGGCGGGTACATCGTCTCGACGGTCGGGGCGAACGCCGCATCCACCCCGGCGGAGGCGAGCACGGCGAGGTCGGCGTCCATCGTCCTCGGATAGCGGGCGAAGTCCTCGCCGGGCCCGAACTGGGCCGGGTTGACGAAGATGGTCACGACCACCCGATCGTTGTCCGCGACCGCGCGGTCGATCAGCGCGCGATGGCCGGCGTGCAGGGCACCCATGGTCGGCACCATCCCGACCGACAGGCCGGCGGCGCGCCATGTCGTGGACCGCCGGCGGAGCTCCGCGGGGGTCGCGAGCAGCTCCGGCGCGTCAGTGGAAGGAGTGGGCATCGTCGGGGAACCGGCCCTCGCGGACGTCGTCCGCGTATGCGCGTGCTGCGCTGACGATGCTTTCGCCCAGGTCGGCGTACGGCTTCACGAACTTCGGCACCGTGCCGCGAAGGTGACCGGTGATGCCGAGCAGGTCGTGGATGACCAGGACCTGTGCGTCGCAGTCCGGTCCGGCGCCGATGCCGATCGTGGGTATAGCCAGCTCGCTGGTGACCTGGGCAGCCAGGTCCCGCGGGATCCCCTCGACCACCACCGCGAATGCACCCGCGTCCTCGAGGGCGTGTGCGTCGGCGATGAGCCGCTCGCGGTCCGCCGCGCTTCTCGCCTGCACTTTCAGGCCGCCGAAGGCGTTGACCGACTGGGGCGTGAGCCCGAGGTGGCCCATCACCGGTATGCCCCGCTGGGTCAGACGGCCGACGGTCTCGACGACCCACCCTGCGCCCTCGAGCTTGACCGCGTGCATCCCCGCCTTCAGGAATTCGACGGCGCTCTCGATCGCGTCTGCACATGAGCGCTGGTAGCTGCCGAAGGGGAGATCACCGACCAGCAGCTGGCCCGACGCGCCCCGTGCCACAGCCCGTGCGTGGTGGAGCATCTCGGTCATGGTCACCGGGATGGTGTTGGGATAGCCGAGGACGTTGTCGGCGAGCGAGTCGCCGACGAGGAGCACCGGCACCTCGGCCTCGGCGAGCAGTCGCGCGGTCGGGTAGTCGTACGCGGTGAGCATGACGAACCGCGTGCCGCCGGCTTTCCACGCCGCCAGGTCGCGGATGCTGACCGCCATGCTCACGCCACCCGGGCGCCGGCGTCAGCGTCGACCGGTCGGGTCGCGAGCAGCGACTCCATCGCCCGGGTGAGATGCAGGTAGAGATCGCGCGCCTCGGGGTAGGGTGCGAGCGCGTCGAGGTGCGCGGCGATCGCGTCGCGGTCTCCGCGCGCGACGGGTCCGGTGAGCGCGGCGGCGGGTCCGGCTCGGCGTGCGTTGTGAGCTGCGCCTTCGAGCAGCGCCGCCAGCGCCGCATGCGCGGTCTCGGCGCTCAGGCCCGCGGCCTCGAGCAGTCGCGTCGCCTCGGCGAGCAACGCCAGTGGGGCGTTGCCGGCCAGCACCGCAGCCGCGTGGTACAGGGGCGCCTTCCCCGGATCGATCTCGAGGGGCGTCGCGTGGAGCGCGGACACCAGCGCCAGGAGCCGCTGCCGAAGCGTCCCGGTGGCATCGATGCGGAAGTACGCGCCTTCCAGGAGTGATGCGCTGTCCGGGCCGGCGAGCGCCTGGAGCGGGTGGAGCACGCCGACCTCGGCGCCGGCGATGCGCAGGGATCCGATGACCTCGGGTCCGAACCGGGCACCGAGGTGGACGACGCCACGACCGCGGAGCGAGACCCCGGACGCGGCGATCGAGTCCGCCAGCTCCGAGATCGCCCCATCCGGCACCGCCAGCAGGGAGAGATCCGCATCCGCCACGGCCGCGAGCGGGGTGGCGACGGCACGCGCGCCGACCGTCTCCGCGAGCCGTACGGCCATCTCGCCCCGGCGGCTGGCGACCGACGCCACGCGATACCCGGCGTCATGCGCGGCGATCGCGAGCGCCGACCCGGCGCGGCCGGCGCCGATGATCGCAAAGGTCGGCGTGCCTACTCCCTCCACGTCTCGGTCCTCCTGGGTGGATCCAAGCGCTCTTCGAGCCGGGTCACCTACCCCGTCGCCGGCAGCGGGCCTCGAGGCGCGGGCGGCGTCCCCGGGTCGCAGTGAGCCGTCGACGGCCACGGTGGCCGGTCGGCCAGAGTCTACCCTACGCCCCGGCTGCTGCCTCAGCAGGCGGAACCAGGTCCGGGGGCACGGGCGGTGCTTCGGGAGCCGGCCCACTGCCGTTGACCGAGGCCACGCCGCTGTGCGCCTCGGCTTCCTTGATGATTCGCTCCATCTCGGGCGCATCCATGGTCTCGACCTCGACCAGCCGTGAGGCCAGGGCGCGGAGCACGTGCTCGCGCTCGCGCAGCACCTTCTTGGCACGCTGGAAGGCGTCGGCGACGAGCTGGTGCACCTCCTGGTCGATCTCGGAGGCGATGCCCTCGGAGTAGTTGCGCTGCTCGCCGAGATCCCGTCCGAGGAAGACCATCTCCTGGCGCTCGCCAAAGGTCAGCGGGCCGAGCTTGTCGCTCATCCCCCACTCCGTGACCATCTTGCGAGCGAGGTTCGTCGCCTTGCGGATGTCGTCCGACGCGCCGGTGGTGATGTT
>JBAPWO010000146.1:0-68877 GCA_049283735.1 Candidatus Dormiibacterota bacterium | reverse complement strand
ACATCGATGTCGACCTGCCACTGGAGGGCGCACGCCTCTTCAACTACGACGAGGCGGCGGTGCGCGAGTTGTTTGACCGCCTCGAGTTTCGCAGTCTGCTGCCGCGACTGCCCGGACGCGCGGTGGTCGATGGCTCGGCGCCGGGGGCGGCTGCGCCGGCAGGCGAACCAGCCCCGTTGCCGGGCGACCTGCAATCGCCGGCGACCGACGTCGAGATCGTCATCGACGCGCATCAAGCAGCCGACGCCATACAGCGCATTCGCGCGGCCGCCGCGATGGCCGTGCGCACCGTCGTTGACGGCAGCCCGAGGACCGGCGACATGATCGGCGTCGCCTTCGCGCCCAAGGGCGAGGACATCGCCTACTACATGCCCGTGTGGCATGCCGGGCTGGAGCGCAATGCGGATCCGGTGGCGATCGCTGCACTGGAGGAGGTGCTCGCGGACAGCACGATTCCGAAGCGGGGGTACGACCTCAAGCGCGAGCTGCTTGCGTGGCGGCGGCGCGGCATCGCGATACAGGGGCTGCAGTTCGATGCGCTGCTCGCCGCCTACCTCACCAACTCGCGCCTCAAGGTTCCGACGCTGCCTGTCCTGGCGCACGACCTCGCGTTGCTGAGCGTCGAGGCCGAGGAGACGCTGCTCGGCAGCGGTCGTGGGAAGCGCGGGATCGCGGATGTTCCGGTGGAGGAGGCAGCCGCGTATTACGGCGTCTGGGTCGGCCTGCTCGACCCGGTCGGCGAGAAGTTGATTCGCGACATGGAGCGGGCGAACGCCACTCGGCTCCACGACACCATGGAACTCCCCCTCGTCCCCATCCTCGCGGCCATGGAGGTGGAGGGAGTCGCCGTCGACTGCGACCTCCTCGGTTCGATCAGCGCCGAGATGCACGCACGGATCACCGACATCGAGCACGAGGTCCAGGAGGTCGCGGGGTACACGTTCAACCCCGGCAGCACGCAGCAGCTCGGACGGTTCCTCTACGACGATCTCGGCCTCGCGAGCGGGCGCAAGACCAAGACCGGACGCAGCACCGACGCCGACACCCTGGAAGCATTGCGTGGCGAGCACCCGGTGGTCGACCTCATCCTCGAGTGGCGCCAGCTCACCAAGCTGAAGAGCACGTATGTTGATGCTCTGCCGCTGCTGTGCACGGCGGATTCACGCGTGCACACCTCCTTCAACCAGGCGGTGGCGACGACCGGTCGGCTGTCGTCGTCGGATCCGAACCTGCAGAACATCCCGGTGCGCACGCAATGGGGTCAGCGAATCCGCCGCGCCTTCCATGCCGACAAGGGCCAGCGCCTGGTCAGTGCCGACTACTCCCAGGTGGAGCTGCGCGTGCTCGCCCACGTGACCGGTGAGACGGAACTGATCGAGGCATTCCAGCGCGGTGAGGACATCCACCGGCGCACCGCCGCCGAGGTGTATGCGGTCGAGCCCGGGGCGGTGACGCCGGACATGCGCCGCATCGCCAAGGTGGTCAACTTCGGTGTGGTGTATGGCTTGAGCGACTTCGGGCTCGCCCGCGACACGGGCATGAGCCGCGAGGAAGCGCATGCGTTCATCGATGCGTACTTCCGCAATTTCCCCGCGGTCACCGCCTATCTCGAAGGAGTGCGCAACCATGCCCGGGAGTACGGGTGGGTCGAGACCTTCATCGGCCGGCGCCGCTACATTGCGGACATTCGCGCCGCCAACCGGCAGCTGCGCTTCGCGGCCGAGCGCATGGCCGTGAACATGCCGATCCAGGGTGGAGCGGCCGACATCATGAAGCAGGCCATGATCCTCGTCGATGCGGCGCTGCGCGAGCGGGGGTTGCGCAGCCGCATCCTCCTCCAGGTGCACGACGAGCTCCTGCTCGAGGCGCCGGCGGAGGAGGTCGACGACCTCGTCGTGCTCCTCCGGGATCGAATGGGCGCGGCCGAGGCACTCAAGGTACCCCTCGACGTTGACGTCAAGGTTGGCGACAACTGGGGGGACATGACGCCCATTGCGAGGAACTGAGGTGCCGGAACTTCCCGAGGTGGAGACCGTCGCCCGTGATCTTCGTGCTGCGGTCGCGGGACGGCGCATCGAGCGGGTCACGGTTGACCGCCCCGATATCGTGCGTGTCCCCGATGGACGCATGCTCCCGGCATTGCTCACCGGGCAGCGCTTCGAGAACGTCGATCGCCGGGGCAAGTACCTGCTGCTGGAGCTCGATTCCGGCGACGAGCTGATGGTGCATCTCGGGATGACCGGGCATCTACTGGTCTGCGACGCGGATGCCCCGATCGCAAAGCACACACACATCCGAGCTTCACTCGACGATGGGAACGAGCTCCGTTTCGACGACGCGCGTCGCTTCGGCCGCGTGGCCTACGGTTCGCGCGAGGCGCTGACGGCTGCGCGGGTGCTGCCGAGGCTGGGGGTCGAACCCCTTTCCGACGCGTTCTCACAGGAGCAGCTCGACGCGGTGCTGCGCAAGACGACGCGGACCGTGAAAGCCGCCCTGCTCGATCAGAAAGGTGTGGCCGGCCTCGGCAACATCTACATCGATGAGGCGTGTTTCCTCGCGGGCGTGCGGCCCACCCGGCGCTGCCATCGCCTGACCCGCCGCGAGCGAGCAGCCCTGCTCGACGCCATCCCACGCGTGCTCACGGCAGCCGTCGCCAACCGGGGCAGCAGCGTCGACGACTACCGCGATGTGTGGAATGCGCGCGGGAGCAACCAGGATCGTCTCCAGGTGTACGGGCGCGGCGGCCTGCCCTGCTTCGTGTGCGGCACGACGCTGCGCCGCACCGTCACCGCCGGCCGCACCACCGTGTACTGCCCGCACTGCCAGCGATGACCCGGATCACCATCGCGAGCTACGACGACGATCCACCGCTCGGCGGGCAGGGCGTGGTCGTGCACGGCATGCGTGCTGCACTGGAGCGCCGCGGTGTCCGGGTGCACACCATCTCCGGCCGCGGCGACCACGCGATCGCGTTCGCGCGGCGGACCGGGCGGGCGCCGCTCGACTTCTCAATGGAGCTCAACCGCTACCCGCGGATCCTGCTCCGCGCCGTGCCCGACGTGATCCATGCGCAGGGTGGACCGGGGGGCGTGCTGCTCTGGAAGCGCCTTGGCGCGCCGTTGGTGTACACGGCGCATCACACCTACCGTCAGGCGCATCGGCGCGGGTCGGTCAAGCGGTTGCTCAACGGCCTCGAGGCGCGCTCCTACCGCCGTGCCGCGATGGTGCTCCCGGTGTCGCGCTCCACCGCGAACGCGCTGCTCGAGATGGGGATCCCGGCATCGCGCATCGAGGTGCTCTCCAACGGCGTCGACGCTGTCGACCTCCCTGGCGTCGAACACGAGGACGGCCGGGTCTTGTTCGTCAGCCGCATGGAGCGCGAGAAGGGCGTGCTCGACGCGATCTCCGTCCTCCAGGCGCTCACCGAAGCGGATCCAGGGGTGCACGGTGTCATGGTCGGGGGCGGCGGTCTCGAGGCCGACGTGCGCCGTGCGGCGGAATCGAGCCGGGGCAGGATCGAGTACCTGGGCGCGCTCGGCCGCGAAGCGCTCAACCACGAGTACGCGCGAGCCGCGATCGTGGTGATGCCCTCGCGGTTCGAGGGGCTGGGCATGGTCGCGCTCGAGGCTCAGGCCGCCGGGACCCCGGTCGTCGGCTTCGACGTCGACGGGCTCCGTGATGCCGTCGGCGCCGGTGGGGTCCTGGTTCCCGCCGGCGACCTTCCCGCTCTCCGCGCCGCGGCGAGCGAGCTGCTCGCCGACCCCGACCGTCGCGCCGAGACGGGAACGCGCGGACGCGAGGTCGTGCTCGCCGAGCACTCGTGGGACGCGATCGGCGCGCGCCTCGAGGAGATCTATCGCGCGGTGATCTGAGCCGAATTCGGCGCCAGTTCGGCAGCGATTAGACTCAAAGGGTGCCCGCCCTCGAGTTGCTCGCGCCCTTCGAACCCGCCGGTGATCAGCCCTCAGCGATCACGGCGCTCAATCGCGGGCTGACCGAGGGCCAGCGCGAGCAGATCCTGCTCGGGGTGACCGGGTCGGGCAAGACCTTCACCATCGCCAACGTGATCGCCGAGCAACAGCGTCCGACGCTGGTGCTCTCGCCCAACAAGACGCTCGCCGCTCAGCTCTGGGCCGAGTTCCGCGAGTTCTTCCCCAAGAACGCGGTGGAGTACTTCGTCTCGTACTACGACTTCTACCAGCCCGAGGCCTACATCCCGCGCACCGACACGTACATCGAGAAGGATTCGTCGCGCAACGACGAGATCGACCGGTTGCGCAACAGCGCGACCCGCGCGCTGCTCACCCGGCGCGACGTGGTCGTTGTCGCATCGATCTCGTGCATCTACGGCATCGGCTCGCCGGAGAACTACCTGGGCGAGTCGATCACCGTCAAGCGCGGCGAGTCGTGGCGCCGGGACATCCTGCTGCGCAAGCTCTCCGACCTGCAGTACGCGCGCAACGACATGGACTTTGGACGCACGCGCTTTCGGGTGCGCGGCGACGTCGTCGACGTCCAGCCCGCGTATGAGGAGATCGCGACCCGCATCGAGTTCATGGGCGACACCATCGAGTCGATCAAGGACTTCGATGCGCTCACCGGTGAGATCCTCACCATGCGCGACGAGCTGACGGTCTTCCCGGCCACTCACTACGTGACCCCACAGGAGCAGATGGAACGGGCGCTCGTCTCCATCGAAGCAGAGCTCGAGGAGCGCGTGAAGCTGCTCGAAACCCGCGGGCGTCTGCTCGAGGCCCAGCGCCTGCGCCAGCGCACCAACTTCGACATGGAGATGATGCGCGAGACCGGGACCTGCGCCGGCATCGAGAACTACTCGCGTCACCTGAGCGGTCGCGCGGAGGGCCAGCGCCCGCACTGCCTGCTCGACTTTCTGCCCGACGACGCGCTCCTGATCGTCGACGAGTCGCACGTCGCGGTTCCCCAGATCGACGGCATGAACAAGGGCGATCGCGCTCGCAAGATCCCCCTGGTGGAGTATGGGTTTCGCCTCCCGTCGGCGCTCGACAACCGGCCCCTGACGTTCGCCGAATGGGACTCGATGATCGGTCAGATCATCTACGTGAGCGCGACGCCCGGTCCGTACGAGGAAGGACGCGCGACCCAGGTGGTGGAGCAGATCATCCGGCCCACAGGCCTCGTCGATCCGACCATCGAGGTCAAGGAGTCCCACGGGCAGATCGACGATCTCATCGCCCAGATGCGACGGCGTATCGAGCGGCACGAACGCTGCCTGATCACCACCCTGACCAAGAAGATGGCCGAGGACCTGACCGACTACCTGCGCGAGGCCGGGATCAAAGTGCGATACCTGCACAGCGATATCGACACGCTCGAGCGCGTCGAGATCATCCGCGACCTGCGCCTCGGTGTGTTCGACGTGCTGGTGGGGATCAACCTGCTCCGCGAGGGGCTCGACCTTCCCGAGGTGTCGTTCATCGGCATCCTCGACGCCGACAAGGAGGGCTATCTCCGCGGCTACCGGTCACTCATCCAGACCACCGGACGCGCCGCCCGTAACGTCCTCGGACACGTGGTGATGTACGCCGACCGGATGTCGGACGCGATGGAGAGAGCGATCGCCGAGACCGACCGGCGCCGGGCGATCCAGGTCGCCTACAACGTCGAGCACGACATCACGCCGCTGTCGATCGTCAAGGCCGTGTACCAGATGGAATCGCATCGCGACCAGCAGTCGCTTCGCGCCGCGGCATTCCAGGAGGCGTCCGGGTTGCCGCCCGACGAGGTGCTGCGCCTGGCCAAGGACGTGGAGAAGGAGATGCTCCGCGCGGCGCGCGACCTCGAGTTCGAGCGGGCCGCGGAGCTGCGCGATCGCCTGGTCCAGTTGCGCCGCCGCCTCGAAGGGGAGGAGGAGCCGGAACCGGCGCAGACGCACCGCGGCAGGGGGCGTCCGGTCCACTCCCGATAGGCGGCCGGTCAGAAGCGCGGAGGAGGCACACCCTCCCTGCAGCTTTCAGACGCGAACACACTCCCTTGACAGAGCGTACATCTGTTCGGTAGGATGCGGTGCCCATGGCTACGGATCTGCAGCGCGCCGCGCCTCGCCTTCACTACGTCTGCTCCGCGTGCGGGGCCGAGGCGCCGAAGTGGCAGGGGCGATGCCCCTCGTGTGAGGCCTGGAACAGTCTGAGCGAAGACGTGGTGCGCTTGACCAGGCGAGGGCCGTCGGCGCTCACGGTCGCCGCGACCACCACACCCATGGATGTCGTGATGGCGGCGCCTGCGCACATCCAGCCCACCGGCTCGTTCGAAGTCGATCGCGTCCTCGGAGGGGGGATCGTTCCCGGCAGCGTCGTGCTGCTCGGTGGTGACCCTGGCATCGGGAAGTCGACCATCGCGCTGCAGATGTCGCACAGCTGCGGCGATGAGGTCTCACCGGCGCTGTACTGCACCGGCGAGGAGTCGCTTGAGCAGCTTGCCCTGCGAGCTCGGCGGCTTGGATGTACCGGTGCCAGGGTTCGCCTGCTCGTCGAATCCGACGTCGACACCGTGGTCGCCACCATCGAGTCGGAGCGCCCGTCGCTTGTCGTGGTCGATTCCGTGCAGACGCTTCGGGACGCCGCGACCCCCGGTCCGCCCGGCAGCGTCTCACAGGTTCGAGCCGCGGTCCTGCGCATGAGCGAGGTCGCCAAGACGACCGGCGTCCCCGTGCTCCTGGTCGGGCACGTCACCAAGGAGGGTGCGATCGCCGGGCCGCGCACCCTCGAGCACATGGTCGACGTCGTCCTGTATCTCGAGGGAGAACGGCTCGGCGAGCACCGCATGCTTCGCGGCATCAAGAACCGGTTCGGCGCGACCGGCGAGGTGGGGCTGCTCACGATGGAGCGCGATGGCATGCGCGACCTGGCCGCACCGAGCCGGGGCATGCTTGACCCCGCATCGCTCGGCGCCTCCGGCAGCGTTCTGACCATCACCTGCGACGGGCTCCGGCCGATGGCCGTCGAGGTGCAGGCGCTGGCGGTGGCCTCGCCATTCGAGTTCCCGAGGCGAACGGCCTCCGGGTTCGAACTCAACCGGCTGCATCTCATGCTCGCGATCCTCGCCAAGCGCTCGGCGATTGCCGTTTCCAAGCTGGACGTCTTCGTGAACGTCGCCGGCGGCATCCGGCTCGCCGACCCCGGTACCGACCTCGGGGTGGCGCTCGCGATCGCCGGATCGGTACGCAACCGAGCGGTGTCACCCCACTGCGCGGTCATCGGTGAACTCGGGCTTGGCGGCGAGGTCCGCAGGGTCTCGCGGACCGAAGTGCGCCTGGCGGAGGCTGCGGCGGTCGGGATGGAAGCGGTGATCCTGCCCGAGAGCTATCGCGGGGGAGTTCCCGGCGGCCTTCGCTGCCACCGGGTCGCGACCTTGATCGAGGCGGTTGCGCTACTCGGGTGACCGTCGTGTCGCGCCGCCTGTCGGCGCGAAGATCGTGTGGTTCAATCGCTGAGATGCACACGCACGCCGATCGGACCATTCGACGGGCGCGGAACGTCTCGCGGATTATCGGCGCCGGCGTCGGTTTCGTCTTCGGCGTGCTCTACGGTGTGTTCGTCCTCTCGGGGACCCCTGGCGTGCTCACCCAGAACACGACGATCGCGGGGGCGGCCCTGCTCGCCGCCGGCGCGGCCGGAGCCGCATCACTGGCGCTCGCGGCGCCGCTGCTCACCGTCGAACCGTATCTCTGGCTCGAGCGCAACCTCGAAGAGGCCCCGGCGGCCGAGGTCGTCGGCGCCGTGATCGGCCTGATCGCCGCATTGCTGATCGCGACGATGGTCGCAATCCTCCTCAAGCCGCTCCCGTACGGCGCCGGCGTCCTGCTGTCGCTCGGGCTCGCGGCCGTCCTCGTCTACGTCGGCGTGCGCACCGGCAGCCGCCGGCGAGACGCCCTCGGGGTCGTCTTCGGCCGGGCGCCGGCCGCGGCCGGCGTGAATATCGACGACGGAGGCCCGGGGCCTCTCGACGGCCAGCCGGTCATCGTCGACACAAGCGTGCTCATCGACGGCCGTATCGTCGACGTCGCCGCCGCCGGCTTCGTCCCCG
The DNA here is from genome assembly GCA_049283735.1 of Candidatus Dormiibacterota bacterium. Classification (GTDB taxonomy): domain Bacteria; phylum Chloroflexota; class Dormibacteria; order Aeolococcales; family Aeolococcaceae; genus Palsa-851. The sequence goes on along the minus strand of JBAPWO010000146.1, from coordinate 60,813 downwards.
GACGCCTGCTCATCCCGGGCTTCGTCCTCGAGGAGCTGCAGCGTGTCGCCGATTCCGCGGATCCGTTCCGCCGCCAGAAGGGCCGCCGCGGGCTGGGCGTCGTCGACGCGCTCCAGAAGGCAGAGGACGTCGTCTGCGAGCTCGTCGATCTCGACTTTCCGGGCACCCCCGACGTTGACGCCCGCCTGGTCAAGCTCGCCCGGGCCCGCAACGCCGCGTTGATGACCCAGGATTACAACCTCAACCGGCTGGCGCAGATCGAAGGCGTGCGCGTGCTCAACCTGAACGATCTCGCCAATGCCGTCAAGCCGATCGTCGGCGCGGGCGAGAGCATGGCGATCACCATCATCAAGGAAGGGAAGGAGCCCCACCAGGGCGTCGGGTACTTCGAGGACGGCACCATGGTGGTCGTGGAGAATGGGCGCAGCCACGTCGACGAGACGGTCACCGTTACCGTGACCACCGTGCTCCAGACCACCGCGGGCCGGATGATCTTCGCGACCCTCGCCGACGAGGAGTCGGTCAAGCCTCGCGTGCTCCGGCCGGTCCGCTCCAAGGTAGCGCAGCGCTGAGCAGCGCACTGATCGTCCCCGCCTTCGGGCGCGGCGAACGGACGGGGGAGGACAAGCTCTGGGCTTTCGTCTCCGGGCGGCCCGTCCTCGCGATCGCGCTCGAATCCATCGCCGTCGCGGGGTGCTTCGACCTCATCGTGATCGCCGCCCCCACGTCGCGCTGGGATGCGATCCGCACCATCGCCGCCGACCATCAGCTCGCCAATGTCGTGCTCGTCGAAGGCGGAGAGCGCCGCCAGGACAGCGTCGCCGCCGCGATCGACGGGTGCGATGGTCACGATTGGATCACCGTCCACGACGCTGCCCGCCCGCTCACGCCAGCCGAGGTCTTCCGGGCGGTGCTCCAGGCCGCGCGCGCGGATGGAGCGGCGATCGCCGGGGTACCCTGCGTGGACACTGTGAAGCAGGTGCAGCACGGCCGGGTCGCGGCCACCCTCGACCGCTCCTCGATCATCGCGGCGCAGACGCCCCAGTCGTTCAGCGCCGACCTGCTGCGCCGTGCACATCAGAACGCGGCGACCCACCGCATCAGCGCCGGCGACGATGCCGCGCTCGTCGAGGCGATCGGCGCCCCGGTCACAGTGGTGCCCGGAGATGCCCGCAACTTCAAGGTCACGTTTCCACAGGACCTCGTCCTGCTCCGCTCACTGCTCGAGGAGAATCGATGACCCCGAGGATCGGTCATGGCATCGACGCACACCGGTTCATCCCGGGGCGGCCGCTGATGCTCGGAGGCGTGCTGGTTCCCTACGGCCGCGGTCTGCTCGGTCACTCGGACGGTGACGCCGTGGTGCACGCGCTCGTCGACGCCATCCTCGGCGCATCCGGGCTGGGCGACATGGGCAGGCACTTCCCGTCCGGCGACCCCCGCTGGAAGGACACCTCGGGCTGCGAGTTCCTGAAAATCGTCGCCGAGAAGCTGCGCGAGGAAGGCTGGACGATCAGCAGCGCTCACGTCATCGCCATCGCTGAGGAGCCGCGGCTTGCCGCCCACCTCGGGCCGATGTCCGACGCGATGTCGATTGCGTTGGGTCTCGAGCCCGGAACGATCGCGGTCGGTGCCACGACCACCGACGGCATGGGCTTCTCCGGTCGGAGTGAAGGGATCGCCGCCTCGGCGACGGTGCTGCTGGAACGGCGGTGACCCTCCGGCTGCACGACACGATGAGTCGGGAGCTGGTCAGCGTGGAACCCATCGAGCCCGGCCACGTCCGGCTGTACACCTGCGGCCCCACGGTCTGGAACCGGGTCCACATCGGCAATTTCCGCACCTTCATCTTCGAGGACGTCCTGCGTCGCTGGCTCCACCGTCGGTTCGAGAAGGTCACCCACGTGATGAACCTCACCGACGTCGACGATCGGATCATCAAGAACGCCGTCGCCAGCGGCCATACGCTCGCCGAGGAGACCGCGCCGTGGATCACCGCGTTCGAGGAGGATCGCGACACGCTCGGTATCCGGCCGGCGCACCACTATCCGCGCGCCACCGAGTACATCGAGCAGATGGTCGACCTGATCGAGCGGCTCGAACGAGCCGGCGCGGCGTACCGGGCCGACGGCAGCTACTACTTCCACATCGCCGCGTTTCCCGCCTACGGGAAGCTGAGTGGCGCCCGTGCCGAGGGTCTGGTGTCCGGCGCAAGCGGCAGGATCGACGCCGACGACTACACCAAGGAGGACGTCCGCGATTTCGCGCTCTGGAAGGCGGTCGGACCCGACGAGATCGGCTGGGATACGCGCATCGGGAGGGGCCACCCGGGCTGGCACATCGAGTGCTCCGCGATGAGCATGGCACTGCTCGGCGAGAGCTTCGACATCCATTGCGGCGGCGTCGACAACATCTTCCCGCACCACGAGAACGAGATCGCCCAGTCGGAGGCGGCGACCGGCAAGCGCTTCGTGCGCATCTGGTGCCACAGCCAGCACCTGCGGGTGAGCGGCGAGAAGATGGCCAAACGGCTCGGCAACTTCGCCACCGTGCGCGAGGTGCTCGATGAGGGCGCGAGTGCCGCGGCACTGCGCTACCTGCTCGCGGCGCGCACCCACTATCGCAAGGCGCTCGACTACTCGGACGAGTTGCTCGCCGACAGCAGCGTGGCGGTGCAGCGACTCGTGGACTTCCAGGCGCGCGTGGCCGGCCTGCGAACCGTCGAGGCCGAGGACGCGACCCGCGACGAAACCGTCCTCGCCTCGGTGCGCGGGATGCGGATCGGTTTCGACGAGGCGATGGACGACGACCTCAACCTGCCCGAGGCGATGGGCATCGTCTTCTCCGGATTGCGCGACGTCAATCGCGTGCTCGACACCGGATCCGTCGGCGCCGAGACGCAGCGCACCCTGCAGCACCTGCTCGAGGAGATCGACGGCGTGCTCGGCGTGCTCGCGCTGGACGCGCGTGATCGCCAGGCGGCGCCGGACGCCGAGGAGCAGCGATGGCTCGACGAGCGCGCTGCCGCGCGAGCGGCTCGTGATTTCGCGCAATCCGACCATCTCCGCGTGCAGCTCGCGAGCCGCGGGATCGAGGTGGAGGACACGCCCCAGGGTCAACGCTGGAAGCGGACGCCGCCGCACCGCGGCTGAGCCCTTGGACATCCTCTACGGGCGCAACCCGGTGCTCGAAGCGCTGCGCGCGGGTCGACCGGCGCGCAAGATCGTGGTCGCGAGCGCGATCCGACCCGAGGCACGCCTCGCCGAGATTCTCGAGCTCGCTGAAGCACGGGACATCCTCGTGGAGGAGGTGTCGCGCCAGCGACTTGATGACATCGCCCACACCGAGCATCACCAGGGCGTCGCCGGATACTTCCATGCGCGCGCGGCGCCCACGCTCCACGACGTGCTCGACGGGGTGCGCGCGCCGGCGCTGCTGGTTGTGCTCGACGGCATCCAGGATCCGCAGAACGTCGGCGCCATCGCGCGCAGCGCTGAGGCGTGTGGTGCGGATGGGATCGTGGTGCCGCGCCACCACGCCGCACCGCTCACCGCCGCAGCCGTCAAGGCGTCCGCCGGGGCGACCGAGCACCTGCCGCTGGTGACCGTGCCCAACCTCGCGCAGGCACTCGAGGTCATCGGCGCCGCCGGGATCTGGCGCGTCGGCCTCGATGCTGACGCGCGGGATCGATACGACACGGTCGATCTCTCATCGCCGGTCGCGCTCGTGGTCGGCGCCGAGGGCGCGGGGATGCGCCGCCTGACCCGCGAGCACTGCGACCTCCTCGTGTCGATTCCGATGATGGGGCACGTCGCGTCCCTCAACGCCGGTGCGGCCGCGGCCGTCCTGCTCTTCGAAGTGCAGCGCCAGCGCGGGTTCGCGCCGCGTTGAGAGGAGCGCCCCACCGATGCACACGCTGATCGTCGACGGCTACAACATCATCCACGCGTGGCCCGCGCTGCACACGACGCTGCGCGAGCGGGGCCTCGAGGATGCGCGCCGCCAGCTGGTCAGCCAGCTTGCGGAGTACGCCGCCCAGACGGGGGTCGGGGTCACGGTCGTCTTCGATGCGCACGCGCGTCCGGGCGCTCTCCCGTCCACCGAGACGTTCGCCGGCGTCACGGTGCTCTTCGGGTCCAAGCGCGCGACCGCGGACCATGTCATCGAGCGCGTGGCGTACCGGGCATCCCAGCGGGGCGAGGGCGCGGATGTCGTGGTCGCGACCGACGATCGCCTCGAGCGCGACGTCGTCGGCGCGATGGGGGTCGCGACCATGAGCGCACGTGCCCTCGAGGCCGAGGTAGGCCGGGTCGCGGGCAGCCTCAACACCGAGACCAGACGGATGCGCGACGACAGCCGGCGGAGCACGCGCGTCGAGGACGGTCTCGACCCGGAGATCAGGCGCCGCCTCGAACGCATCCGTCGCGGCGAGGATCGATAGGCGCGGGCTCCGATCAGGGGTTCGGTACGCTTAGGGCACCATGGCTGATTCCGCACCCCGCCGGGTCGTCGTCACCGGCATGGGCGCGGTGTCGCCGGTCGGCACCGGCGCGCTCCAGAGCTGGGAATCGCTTCGCGCCGGCCGCAGCGGCATCGCCCCGATCACGCACTTCGACGCCTCGCGGCTTCCGGTCCGCATCGCGGGCGAGGTCAAGGGCTTCGACGCGGCCGCGATCTTCGGGACGAAGGAGGCTCGCCGGGGGACGTCGCACGTGCATTTCGCGATGGCCGCTGCCCGCGAGGCGGTGCGCGACTCCGGTCTCGACATCGCCGCCGAGTCGACCGATGTCGGTGTCCTGATCGCATCGGGCATCGGCGGCCTCGAGGTCATCGAGAACACCACGCGCATCCTCGACGCCCAGGGTGCGCGCCGCGTCTCGCCGTTCGCCGCGGCGATGGCGCTCGTCGACATGGCCCCGGGCATGGTCTCGATCGATCTCGGCGCGCGGGGACAGAACATGGCGGTGGTCAGCGCCTGTGCCTCGGGGGCCGACGCGATCGGCCAGGGCGCCAACTGGATCCGGCAGGGCGACGCTGTGGCCGTGCTCGCCGGCGGCACCGAGGCGGGGATCACGTCGACCGGGATCGCGATGTTCGCGGCCGCCCGCGCGCTCTCGCAGCGGAACGACGACCCCGAGCATGCCTCGCGGCCATTCGAGCGCGATCGCGACGGCTTCGTCGCCGCGGAAGGATCGGCGGTGCTCGTGCTCGAGGAGCGCGAGCACGCGCTCGCGCGGGGTGCGACGATTCACGCCGAGCTGCTCGGCTATGCGGCGTCGGCGGACGCCTACCACATCACGGCGCCGGAACCAAGCGGCGATGGTGCGATTCGCTGCGTGCGTCGCGCTCTCGAGCGCGCCGGGGTCCGACCGGAGGACATCGAGTACATCAACGCGCACGGGACCGGGACGCCACTCAACGATCTCGCGGAGACACGCTCGATCAAGCAGGTGTTCGGTGAATCCGCCTACTCTGTCCCGATCTCGTCGACCAAGTCGATGACCGGGCACATGCTCGGCGCCGCGGGGGCGTTCGAGGCGATGGTGACCATACTCGCGATGCGCGACGGGTTCCTCCCGCCGACCGTGAACCTCGAGAATCCCGACCCGGAGTGCGATCTCGATTACGTGCCCAACGTCGGCCGCGCGGTGAGCGCGCGACTGGCGATGACCACCTCGTTCGGGTTCGGCGGCCACAACGCCTGCCTGGTGTTCACGGGGGGACCGAACCCGGCTTGAGCGACCGCCGGCCGGTCGCGCGAGGGTCCTCCCGTCGTTGAACGTCAGGCGGCGGCCGTCACCACGCGATCGAGTGCCGCCTTGATGATCCCGTAGCACTCGCAGGCGACAGACTCGAGACCCTCCCGATCGACGATGGTCACCCGGCCTCGGTGATACCGGATCAGCCCGGCCGACTGCAGCAGTCCCGCGGACAGGGTCACGGTGGCGCGTCGCGAGCCGAGCATCTGCCCGAGGAACTCGTGCGTGATCGGGAACGTGTCGGCGCCGACGCGGTCGTGGCTCATCAGCAGCCAGCGGCTCAGGCGCTCCTCGTTCGAATGCAGCCGGTTGCAGGCGGCCGCCTGCGAGATCTGCCCGAAGAGCGCCTGGACGTACTTCTGCACCAGCCCGCGGAATCCGGGCAGGCCCTCGAGGCCCTTGATGAACTCGCCGGCATCGATGCGCAACGTGCGGCCGCCGACCTGGGAGATCGCGCGCACGGCCAGCGATCCACCCGGAACCAGTGGCACCCCGACGATGCCCTCGTTGCCGATCGTCGCCACCTCGACGATGTTGCCGTCGGCGAGCGGTGTGACCAGCGAGATCACGCCGTCGATGGGGAAGTGGACGAACGGGATGGGCTGGCCAGGGTCGAAAAGCACCGTCTTCACCGTGAGGTGCGCGGGCCGCAGATGCTCCATCAGCGCTTTCCGCTCAACGTCGGGTAGCGCATCGATGAGGTGGTTGGCCGCTGGCGCCGTCAGGACGCTTCCCTTTGCCATAAGACCCGTTGTGAGGTTACCTCAGCGCCCCCATTGTGGCAACTTCAACGAGTCCCCATGGGAGAATCGGTGGCCCAGCCGATGTAGCTCAGGGGTAGAGCAACCGCCTTGTAAGCGGTTGGTCGGGAGTTCGAATCTCCCCATCGGCTCCGAGTTCATGCCGCGGCTGCAACGCCACCCTCGTGATCAGCTGAACGCGTCTGTGGGCTCCCAGCGGTAGGTCACGTGAATGGACGGCACCCGCCGGTTGATGGTCCGGCTGAGCTGACCAAAGCCACCGCCGGTATTCGCCGGGTAGGTCGCACTGACATACGCGTCGTTGTCGGCCTCGGACTCGACGAGGTATCCGAGGGCTTCGAGCCTCGCCGAGTCCCTGGCGAAGGCGTCCTTGTGCCAGTACGGCTTCTCGATTGACTCGGGACGCTGCTTGCGGCGACGCAGCCGTCGCGCGTCCACCTGATTCGCGTAATCCTCGAGCCAGCTCCCGATGCCCACGACACCGCAGATGCTAGTCGCTTTGCGCGACCGTCGCACTCGACCGTCAGCGCGCCGAGACCGCCGCAGGATCGGCGTCGTCGATGGTCCATCCCGTCGCGGCAAGGTCGGCGATCTTGCGCGCGAAACCATCGTCCTCGACGCTCGCGAGCACCTCGTTCGCCGCCCGCATCACCGCTTGATCGCTGTCGCCGACCGCGTAACTCCGGCCTGTCGCCCGGAACATCGCCAGGTCGTTGGGCATGTCGCCGAAGCTGATCGCGGTCGACGGCGCGAGACCCAGCTCGTGCAGTGCGCGACACGTCCCCGAACCCTTGTCGACCCCTGGCGCCGTCACGTCCAGGACTGTGGTGCGTCCCACGTGACTCAACGCCGCGGAATCCGCCTCCGCGGCAACCAGAGCGGCGATGCGACCGAGATCGCCGTGGCCATGTCGCAGCGCCATCGTGCAACACGGCGTCTCGGCGATGACGGCGCTGTCGACAACGACGCGCGTTGGGCCGTGCGGCTGAATCGGACTCAGGCGGAAATACTCCTCGGTCATCCGCCACACCGTCCCGTCAAAGCTCGCCACCCCTGCGCCCGCAGCGAGTGCGATGTCGACGACCCGACGGATCACGGGCGGCGTCATCACGTTCATCCATGTCAGCGTTTTCTCACGCGACGACCACCCGATCGCACCGGAGCAGCACACCGCCATGGCGGTTCGCTGCGCGAGCGCCTGAAAGTGCTCCAGACCCTGAGGCGTTCGCGCAGTCGCAACCACGAACGCGATGCCGGCTGACCTGATGAGATCGAGGGCCTCGAGCGTGGCCGGCGAGATCGAGAAGTCCGCGCGCACGACGGTCCCGTCGAGATCGGTCACCACAGCCTCGATTCTCACGACCAGCAGCATGATTGCTCAGACGCATCCTGCCGACGGTCGCGGCGGCGACGACCGCCGCGACCGTCCCGGCGTCAGGGGAGTTCGAGCGCCGCGGAGGTGACGCGGAGGCGCGCCTGCGCGCGAACCCGAGCGTCGATCACGTGAGCAGCACGGCCGGAGAGCAACACGTCCTCCGGGGCGAGCAGGTCGGCGTCGGGCCCCCGTTGGAGGCGGCGGCGGGCGGCGTCATCGAGCAGATCGCGGCGTCGTTCGCGGGCGAGGTCCATCAGCGTGTTCGGATTCATCATGGTCCAGATGCTACAGGGCAATAAGGACAGTATGCGTCCTATATGATGTCGATATGGATCTCTCCGTCGGCCGGCTCCTCACCCTCATCGAACTGCTCCAGGTGTATCGCCAGCTCAACGCGGAGGAGATCGCGAGCCGGCTCGAGGTGAGCCCGCGGACGGTGCGTCGCTACATCACCGGCCTGCAGGAGATGGGCATTCCCGTGGAGACCGAACGCGGCCCCGCCGGCGGTTACCGGCTCCGGCGTGGCTTCAAGCTTCCCCCGCTGATGCTGAGCAACGAGGAGGCACTGGTGATCATCATCGGTCTCCTGGCAGCCCAGCGCCTTGGGCTTTCAGCGTCCGGCTCGCCGGTGCAGAGTGCTCTCGCCAAGCTCGACCGCCTCCTGCCCGAGGCGCAGCGCGCTCAGGTCCAGGCGATGCAGGATTTCGTCAGTCTCGGACTCTCTCCGGTCGCCAGGGACCACGCCGATGCGGCGACGATTCTCCGCCTGGGCACCGCCGCACGGGATCGCACGGCGATCCGCCTGACGTACCGCTCGGCAGCGGGCGAGGTGACCGAGCGCGTCGTTGATCCGTATGGGGTCGCGTTCCAGAGCGGCCGCTGGTATCTGGTCAGCTGGGATCACTATCGGAGCGCGATGCGAACGTTCCGCCTCGACCGCATGCTGGCGACCGAGTCCATGACCGACACCTTCCAGCGGCCCGAGAACTTCGACGTGGTCGCATACCTGCACCAGGCGCTCGCCGAGGCGGTATACGGCACGCGTTGCGAGGTCCTGCTCTCCCTCACCCTCGAGGAGGCGAAGCGTCGCGTTTCACCGACCGACGGCAGGCTCGAGGCGGCCGAAGAAGGCACGGTACTCAGCTTCAGCGCCGACGACTTTGACTGGGCGGCCGCGTATCTGGCCGGCCTCGAGTGCGACCTGGTGGTGCTGCACCCCCCCGAGCTTCGCGCGTCGTTGCGCACGATTGCGGGACGGTTGCGAGCGGCAGCTCGCAGTCCGAAGCGCCCTCGCGCCGGTGCTGTCCATGTCCTCCAGGAGAGGACAAATTCACAGAACTCCTAAGCGGGGACGTTTTCTCAGAACGTCGACACACAACAAGAATTTTCTTGACTGGGCGCCGGATGCGTGGTACAATCGTTGCTAACGTTTGATCTCCGGGGTGAAAGCCCGTCCGCTGGGATCGAGCGACGCAGTGAAGAGAAGTTCGCGCGGTTAGTGCGGCACAGCGTGGCTTGCCCCGCCATCGCCCATACTGCGGATCCGGCCGTCCGCCTACTGCGGCATCCGCTGAAGAGTGAGCACATGACTGATACGCCACCTCCCGACAAGCCTCCTGAGCACGAGAAGAGCCGGCTGCGTCGATTCGAGGACGCGGTTCACGACCGCCTGCTCGCGGCCGAGGTCGCGGCTGAGGAGGCCGCCGGGTACGGCTCCCTGACGGCGGCGCGAGAGGCCGCCGAGACCGCCGCCAACCCGGAGCACGAGCTCGGTCGCGATGACGAGGCCGGCGCCGCCGATTCAGGCTCCGAGCACCCCGCGGAATAGGGCGCCCCGCCCGTGTGGTGGGACGAGCGCAGGCCCGGCGGGACGATTCGGTCGCTGATTTTCCTCGGCCATCCCGGTCCGTCATTGCTGGTTACCGGGGTCCTCGTGTCAATCGCCGGTCTGGCCGGTCACGGCCTGCCTGAGGGCACACGGGTCCTGCAGTTGGTGGGTGCAATGCTGCCAGTCCAACTCTGCATCGGCGTCATCAACGACGTTGTCGACCTGCCTGCCGATGCCGCTGCAAAACCCCACAAGCCGCTCGTGCGGGGGGTGGTCGACCGATCGACCGCGATTGGCATTGGGGTGGTGCTCGGGGCGATTGGGCTCGGGATCGCGGCCACCATCAACACAGCGACCCTCGCGCTTGACGCCCTCGCTCTCTCCGCGGGTCTCGCCTACGACCTGGGACTGCGCCGGACGCCACTCTCGTGGGTCCCCTGGTGGGGTGGGATGGCCGTCCTCCCACTCGAGGGATACGCCTCGGTCGGATCGATACCATCGCGAGTGCTCGTCCTGCTCCCGCTGTCCGGCCTGATCGCGATTGGTCTCCATTTCGCCAACGCCTTGCCGGACATCAACCACGACCGGCTCGCGGGCCGCCGCAGCCTCCCGGTCCTGGTGGGGGTGGAGCGCTCGCGATCGGCTGGGCCGCTCGTCCTCGCCGCCGCCGGAGCGCTCGCGCTCCTCATCGCGGGTCCCCTGGGGCAGTTTGGAGCCGTGTTCTTCAGTGGTGTCGGCGTTCTGGCCATCGGCATCTTGGCGGTCGTCGCGACACGCTTGTCGAGACCGTTTCCGATACTTGCTGTGGCCACCGCAGTCTTCGCCATCGCATGGCTGGCGTCACTGCCACGCACCTGATCCCGGTGCGACGCCTTGGTACCATCGCCCGGCGTGCCCAAGTAGCTCAGTGGTAGAGCAACGCCTTGGTAAGGCGTAGGCCGTGAGTTCAATCCTCACCTTGGGCTCAGACCGCTAGTTGGCGCCGACGACCGTGAGACTCTGGTTGACGAAGATGTGGTGCGGCCAGTTGACGCCGATGTAGTGAACCTCGTACTCGCCGTTGCTCAGCTGTACGACACGGTCGACGACGCCTCCCGGGTAGGCGGCCAGCGCAGCTTCCGTCGCCTTATTCGCCGTCGTTCCGCCGACGATTGTTCCGGAGCCCTGGCTGTAGCTCGCCGGGATCTGACCGACCTGCTTTGACGTGGTCGCCGCACCGCGCTGGAAGGGGATCACCCCTGCCGCCGAGGAAGCCGCAGCTCCGCCGCCGGTCGCTCGCACGATGATCTGCGTGGCCGTGATGGTCGTTCCGCTGGTCGTCCCAAGTACGAGGACGCCTTCGCCCGTTGTAAGTGCGCTCGCCGAGGTCGCGCTCGTGCCGTTCTGGTATGTCGTCGAGGACGCCTCGTCGACGGTCACCTGCTGACCGGCTGATGTGGTCAGTGTGAAGCTCGCCGTGGACACGCTGGCGACCGTGCCGGATGCTCCCCCTGCGGCCGGTCCCGACCGAGCGTTGGATCCCGCGCCGCCGGATCCGAGACCGCCGGCGGAGCCGCTTCCGGCTCCTGGTGCGGGGGGCGACGTGGCCGTTGCCCTGGACGCGCCGTACGCGGACAGTCCGATCACCGCCGACAAGAGCGCAGTGGCCGTGATCCATCGACCTCTTCGGTTCGACAGCAATCGCCGTACGCTCAGCCGGCGTAGCTTGTCCACGGGTACCGGGACCGTGGCGTCTGGCGAAGCCTCTGGCGGGGGAGGCGGCGGAAAGCCGGCATCGCCTCCAGTTCCAGCAATCGGCGGCCCTGACGGCGCGTTCGAAACGGAGCGATCGGAAGTGGTCTGGTGGGGGCTTGTCGGGTCGTACTCGTTCATCATGGCGTTCCGCTTAAGTGGGTTGCTAAGAAGAGAGTGCCAGCAGCGCATGTGAGGTTCCTTGGGCCGGCATGTGAGAGCACTGAGACTCCCCGGCGGCGTTGCGACTGAGGTCGGTGCGGCGGCGATGATAGTGCGGGTACCCCGGCAGCACCGGGGATGAGCAAATAATCCGTTGAGGAGGTACCGATGCCTGCACAGCCAGCTCGCGACGTCGACAGCTACATCGCCGCCGCTCCGGAGGCGGCGCGGCAGTTGCTCACGGGGCTCCGGGAGACCATCCGGGCGACCGCGCCGGAGGCGGAGGAACGGATCAGCTACGGCATGCCGTATTACCACCTCAACGGTGCTCGCCTTACTTACTTTCAGGCGCACACCCGTCACATCGCTCTGTATGCCTTCAACCTGGAGGACGCACGTGCCGTGGGGCTCGAGCAGCACATTGCCGCCAAATCGACGCTGCACTTCCCCCTCGATCACCCGCTGCCCACGTCAGCGATCCGGCGACTCATCGAACATCGGATGAAGGCGAGCGCAACGAACGGTGGCGCGAAGTCCTCCCCGAGCAGTTGATCGTGCTGGTTCCGCGCCGTCGGACACAATCGTGATCGGTGCGTCCATGATGGCCCAAAGGCGAGGCGGCGAGGTCGCGATCGGAGGAAACCTGGCGGACATGCGCGTGTGAGGACCCTGCGAATGACCGCCGCTGTCAAACAGCGGTTTCATGCCGCGTGGGAGTCCCTGCTGCCGATCGGTCTCGATGCCAGCACCGGTGGCTACCGCCGTTATGCGTGGACTCCAGCGGACGTGGCGTGTCGTGCGTGGTTTGAAGAGCAATCGCTTGCGCGCGGCCTCGCGGTGGAGCGCGACGCCGCGGGCAACCTCGTGGCGTGGTGGGACGGCCCAGAGCACGATCGGCGCGGAGCGGTGTTGACAGGAAGTCATCTCGACTCGGTTCCCGATGGCGGTCCGTTTGATGGCCCGCTTGGGGTGGTCAGTGGCCTGTGTGCTGTGGATCTCCTCCGGGAGCGGGAGATCATCCCGAAACGAGCTCTCGCCGTCGCCGTGTTCACCGACGAGGAGGGCGCGAGATTCGGCCTCGCGTGCATTGGAAGCCGTCTGCTCAGTGGCACGTTGCGATTGCCGGACGCATACGCATTGCGAGATTCGGCAGGGATCACGATGCGGGACGCGATGCTCGCCGCCGATGTCGGTCTTCAAGCGGCCGAGACGATTCATGACATCTTGCAGTTCTCAGCGTTTGTGGAACTACACATCGAGCAGGGGAGAGGCCTTGCTGATCGCAACTCGCCGATAGCCCTGGGAACCTCCATCTGGCCGCATGGCCGCTGGAGATACGCCTTTCGCGGTGAGGCGAACCACGCGGGGACGACGCGACTGGTCGATCGTCACGATCCCATGCTGCCGTTTGCCGCCACAGCAATTGCCGCACGGCGGATCGCTCAGGATTCAGGTGGTTTGGCGACCTTTGGCCGCGTTTCCGTCGAGCCAAATGCGACCAACGGCGTGCCGTCGGCGGTGAATGCGTGGCTTGACGCGCGCGCTGCGGATGCACGCACGCTTCAGGCCCTCGTCGACGCCATCGAGTCGGAGGCCGCCTCGGTCGCGGCGGTTCACGATGTCATCGTCGACATCACGTCGGAGTCGTACACGCCCGAGGTACGCCTCGACAGCGCGCTGCGTGGTCGCATGGCGGAGGCGCTGGCCAGTGATGGCTTGGCAACACCGGAGCTGTCGACGGGCGCCGGCCATGACGCTGGAATTCTCGCGGCTGCCATTCCCACCGGGATGTTGTTTGTCCGGAATCGCACTGGGGTGAGTCATAGTCCGATGGAGAGTGCCGATCTCGCGGACTGCCTCCACGGCGTCAGCGCGCTGGCGACGGTTCTTGAGGAACTTCTGTGCCGGTGACTGAGTGGCATGCCGAATGGGCGTGGCTTGGCACGGATGACGCGCTCCGGTCGGATGTCCTCATCGGGGTCGAGGGGGACCGCATTGCATCCGTTGCCACCGATGTTCGGCAACCGCCACCCACGGCGCGGCGCCTGGCCGGCCTGGTGATGCCTGGCCTCTGCAATGCACACTCACACTGCTTTCATCGGGCATTGCGTGGCCGCACCAACGCGAGGGGAGGAACCTTCTGGACCTGGCGTGAGGCGATGTACGAGGTCGCAGCGCGCCTCAATCCTGAGACGTACCACGCGCTCGCGAGGGCGACGTTCGCAGAGATGGCACTTGCCGGGATCACCAGCGTCGGCGAGTTCCACTATCTGCACCATGACGTTGACGGGCGACCATACGGGAATCGGAACGCAATGGGAGACGCCCTGATCGCTGCTGCGACCGAGATCGGCATGCGCATGACCTTGCTCGATACCTGTTATCTCGCAGGGGGATTCGGCTCCCCACTTCAAGCGGTTCAACGGCGGTTTGGCGATGGTGACGCGCATCGATGGGCCGAGCGCGTCTCGGATTTGAAAGTCCCCGCTGGGGTTCGGCGCGGTGCGGCGATCCACTCCGTTCGCGCCGTGCCCGCCGATCAGATGACGGTCGTCGCCCAGTGGGCACGTGACCACCAGTCGCCGCTCCATGTGCACGTGTCCGAACAGCGTGCGGAGAACGATGCCGCCGCGATCGCGCACGGATGCACGCCGACGCAGCTCCTCGACGACGCTGGAGCCCTCGGTGATCGCACCACGGCGATTCACGGGACTCATTGCACCTCCGCCGACGTGTTGTTGCTCCAGGCGCGCGGAAGCGGCCTCTGCATGTGCCCCACGACGGAGCGAGACCTGGGCGACGGCATCGGCCCGGCGCATGATGCCGCCGAGGCAGGAGTGATGGTGTCCGTCGGCAGCGACGGGCAGAGCGTCATTGACCTGTTCGAGGAAGCTCGTGCGATGGAGCTCGACGAGCGGCTCCGCGTCGAGGCTCGGGGGCACTGGACGCCGGCCGCGCTTTTGCGTGCGGCGACTGCCGCAGGGCAGGCGTCGCTCGGCTGGGGTGAGGCGGGCCGCCTGGCGGTCGGCAGCCTCGCGGACTTCATCGCCATTGACCTGGACACGCCGCGTCTCGCCGGGGCGGATCCTGGCCATCTCCTCGAGGCCGTGGCGTACGCCGCGACGGCGTCGGAAGTCGAGGAAGTCGTGGTGGGTGGGAGAAGCATCGTGTCGGACCGACGTCACCGCACGGTTGTTGACGTGCCTGATGCACTGCGACGCGCGATCGCGGCGGTCACGACCTAGCTGGCAATGTGAGACTGCGCCGCGTTCGAGGCGTCGTGGCGAGCCTGACCGGCTCCCCGTGGGTGCGATTGGCGGGCAGCCTCGTCGCGGTGGCGCTCTTCGTGCACAGTGTTGACCTCGGTCAAGCCCTGCGCCTCTACGGTCAGCTGGTTCCTGGCTGGACGGTCCTTGCCATCGGCCTCGCCGCGCTCTCGGTTGTTGCGAGCATCGCTGAGTGGGGGGTGCTGCTTCGCGGCAGCGGTCACCACCTCGACTGGAGTTTCCTCGGTTCCTGGTACTTGAAGGGACTGTTCGTCAACCAGGTAACCCCCGCCGGGGTGGGAAGCGACGCTGTGCGAGCACTCCAGGTGGGCAAGATGACCGGTCACGGACCCATGGTCGCCTCTCTCGTCGCGAGCCGCATGGCGGGCACGCTGGCGATGTCGTGGTGGGCGCTTGCCGCCGCCGTCATCACGCGCGACCGGCTCAAGATCCCTGGCGTTATTGCGTTCATCCTGTTCGCCGCTGCGATGATGGGCGCCTGGGCGCTGGCACTGGTCGCTGAGTTGGTGCGGCGGCGCATCCCCGAGCACCGCACCATCTCTCACGCCATCGGTCGCTTCGTCCGTCCGTTCAGCAGCGCCTTCGAAGGCTACCGCGGGCGTCCCTTGCGTACCGTGGGTCGCAGCATCGCTGCGGGCATCGCCGCGTGGGGCTTCAACCTCTTCTCGATGGACGTCGTCTCATTGGCGCTGCGCAACCACGTCTCGTGGTCGGTGTTCGCGCTCATCCTGCCGGTCGCGCTTCTGGCCACATTCATCCCCATTTCGGCGAACGGGATCGGGGTGCGCGAAGGGTTGATCGTCCTGCTTCTGGTGCAGGCCCATGTCGCCCTCGGCACAGCGACCGCGCTGAGCCTCTTCGTCGACCTGCAACTGCTGCCCTTCGCAGTCCTCGGCGGCTGCGTCTACCTGGTGGAGCGCCGCCGCCGCGGCGGTCGTGGGCTCCAGGCCGGTGAGTCCGTTCGCGACGCTCAGGTCGGCGGGCCGTGAGCTGCCCCGTGCGGGGGAGCGTCAGACGGCGGTCCAGCCGCCGTCGACGAGGAGCACGTGTCCGGTCACGTAGCTCGAAGCATCGGTGGCAAGGAAGAGGAGCGGGCCGTCGATCTCGTGCAGAGCCGGCGTGCGAGCGAGGAGGGTCCGCTCGCGGATGGAGCCCGCAAAGTTTTCATCCGCCAGGAAGCCGGTCATCTCCGAAGGGAAGTAGCCGGGGGCCAGAGCGTTGACCCGGACGCCGCGACCGCCCCACTGAGCCGCGAGTTGCCGCGTGAGGTTCACGACCGCGCCCTTGGTGGCGTTGTACGCCGCCATCGGCCCGCGAGACGCCACAACACCGTACATGGAGGCGATGTTGATCACGCTCGCGACCGGGGACGCGAGCAGCAGAGGTGCCATCAACCGGCACATGTCCATCACGCTGATGAGATTCACCTCGATGACCTGGCGCAGGTCGTCGAGCAACTGCTCCTCGATGGGACCGCCGTCACAGATGCCGGCGTTGTTGACCAGCACATCGAGGCGTCCGTAAGGCCGGAGACGTTCGACCAGTGCCTGGCGGTGATGCGCGTCGGTGATGTCGCCCGTCATCGTGTCGATCCGCTCGCCGCACTCGGACGCCAGCTCCTCGAGACGGTCGCCGCGGCGGGCGGTCACCAGAACGTTCGCCCCGGCCTGGTGCAACACGCGAGCAAAGCGCGCCCCGAGGCCGGACGAGGCGCCGGTTACCAGCGCGACCCTGCCATCCAGCCGCCATCGCAGGTCAGGTGGGCGGCGCTCTGCTGTCGACCTATCGTCAGCCATGTTGAGCGGGTGATTATCTCAGCGGTGTGCGGAACCCGGAGGACGCTCGACCAGGCGAGGGCCACATCGCGACCCGCCCGCCGGCCTACACCGGGTCGACGAGGAGCGTGTTCGTGTGTCCGGCGGACGCGAGCATGGCGTGGAGCCGGCGCAGGGTTCCCCCGGACGGACGCTGCTGGGCCGTGCAGCTGAGCCAGATCTGGCGGTTGCGAGCCATCGCGGCCACGGGCTCACCGCAGTCGCAGAAGGGTGTCTCGCGCTCGGCGCGCTCGATGAGCGCCACAATGCGGGTGTTGTCTCTCGTTGTCATTCTTGGTCTCCTTACATCGATACGATGCGTTTCGTATTATAGCTGATCAGTGGCAACTGAGCGCTCCTCCCCCGCGCCGCCGGGCCCAGCCCGCACTGCCCCGGCGCGTGGCGGCCGGCCGAGAAGCGAGCGCGCCCACCAGGCCATCCTCGCCGCAGCACGCCAGCTTCTAATCGAGAAGGGCTTCGCCGCCATGCGCCTCGAGCACGTTGCCGCCCGAGCCGGTGTAGGCAAGGCGACCATCTACCGCCGCTGGGCATCGAAAGAAGCCCTCGCCGAGGATTTGCTCACTCAACTCGCAGAGCCGCACATCGTGATCGCCGATACGGGCAACACGCGCGACGAGTTGCTCGCCGCCGTCAGTAACCCGATGCGTGCCGTCAGCGAGACGGACTTCGGGCCGGTGATCAGGGCTCTGCTGTCGCAGATCGCGAGCAACCCGTCGATCGGCGATCCGTTTCGGGCGACCGTTGTCGGGGCTCGTCGCGCCGAGATCGCCAAGGTGATCAATCGCGGGGTCGCGCGCGGCGATCTCCGCGCGGATGCCGACGCCGGGGTCGCGACCGAGTTGCTGGTCGGACCCGTCTACTTTCGGCTGATGTTCGGAGGTGTCCTCGACCTCGACTTCGCGGAGCGCGTCGTCAACAGCTTCATGCGCGGCTACGCGGTCTGAGAGGACATCCTTACGACTTCAAGCCCCCGGGAAGGTCACCGTCGAGGCACCAGTACCAGCGGACTCCTGGAAGTCCGACTGGGGGTCCCTGAAGGTTCGCGGACCATGAGATCTTCCCGTGGAGATACGTCGACCCGATAAAGCTCGCCGGCGGTGCGGTGGCAGCAGGTACTTGCCGCGCCTTTGGTGTAGACGTTGCGGCGGCACCACACGCGCTCGCAACCAGCGCGATGGTCAGGCACAAGGGCAACCAGCCGGCCCGCCGCAGCCCTAACCGGCTCTCCGAGATGATCGGGTTCGGTTGGTCGCCGACTCGCTTGCGATCAAACAAGGCTCATGACGAGGCCCTTCACCTCCCGAGCGCTCATGGTCCGGCACATCTTAGACGCGTCGTCCCGGTAGCGTTGCCCTCTCCTTCAATGCCGGTGGCCTCCCCTTGATGATCGCGAGGCTGCCTCGGCGCCTACGCTGTGAAGCGCCGGCGTGTCCGCGGTCTAGCGACCAAGGTCACGCCCCTGATCGACGAGGGCGAGCCGCGCCAACCGCTGCAGCGCCGGCACCACACCGTCGGCTCGGTCGTCGGCGATCGCGTCATAGGTGGCGAAGCTCGTCAGCATCTGCAGCAGGTCGATCTTTTCCTTCAGCACCGAGGGTGACCAGGCGGCCGCGTGCGGGAAACGGCCCGCGATCACCTCGAGCATCTGGCGTCGTCGTTCGTCGCGGAACACCCCCGCCAGCTCCGGATCGAGGACGGCCATGGCACGGAGACGCCGAATGATCAGCCGCTCCGACGCCCAGAAGCGGCAAAAGATCGCGATGACATCGGCGAGCGCCTCGTCGGGCGACTGTTTCTGCATGGCCGCCGGCACGTCCTGCATACCCCCACGCATCGCCAGGTCATCGAGGATCGCCTCGAGCAGCGCCGCCCGCGAGCCGAGCTGGTAGTAGACGGTCATCCGCGAGAGGCCGGCCTTGCGGGCAACCGCGTCGACGGTGAAATCGGCGGGGTGATCGGGGGTGCTGAGCAGGTCGCGGGCAGCGGCGACGATCCGGGCACGGGTGGATTCGCCGGCGATCTGGCGCTGACCGGCGCGGTAAGGGCGGGGACTCATCGGCTTGACACCCTTATTTCCATGGAGCTAAATTGTACAGCATGTTCAAACACTGTGTAAGTCATCGCCCCCGGATGGAGCGGGCCTGATCCCGCGTGGGCGACGGACACGAGGAGACGTAGCCCATGAGCGACGCACTTCGCACGACGTCAAGTCGGAACGACCTTGACATGGGTCATTTCGTTGGAACGGTGCCGGCATCCGCGCCGGACGGCCGTCGCTGGACCTCGCTCATCTTCATCGCGCTTGCCCAGCTGATGGTGGCGCTCGACGCCACCATCGTCAGCATCGCCCTGCCGTCGGCCCAGATGGCGCTGCACGTCACCGACGCCGAGCGCCAGTGGGTGATCACCGCGTACACGCTGGCATTCGGTGGCTTGCTCCTGCTCGGTGGCCGTATCGGCGACCAGCTTGGGCGCAAGCGCACCTTTGTCCTGGGCCTCGCGGGATTCGCCGTGGCATCGGCCCTCGGCGGCTCGGCTCTCAACTTTGGAATGCTCATCGGCGCACGTGCGCTGCAGGGGGCGTTTGCGGCCCTGCTGACGCCGACAGCGTTGTCCCTGCTGGCGGTGACATTCACCGAGCCGCGCGAGCGTGCCAAAGCGTTCGCCGTCTACGGCAGCATCGCCGGGAGCGGCGCTGCGGTCGGTCTGCTCCTGGGTGGCGTGCTCACACAGTACTTCTCATGGCGTTGGTGCCTGTTCGTCAATCTCCCGATCGCCGCGGTCGCGGCAGTTGGCGGATGGATGGTCCTGAGCGATGCCGGGGCACCGCGTCGCGGTCGCCTCGATATCGCGGGCGTCGCATTTGCCAGCGGCGGACTGGTTGCACTGGTATTCGCCTGCACCGAGGCGGTCACTCAAGGATGGGGCTCTGTGATCGTTATCGGAGCCCTCGTCGTGAGTGCGGTGCTCTTGACCGTGTTCGTGATCTGGCAGCGTCATGCGACCAACCCGCTGCTGCCGCTGCGAATCGTGGCGGATCGCAACCGCGGCGGCTCGTACCTGGCGGTCCTCCTGACCATCGCGGGCATGTTCGGCGCGTTCCTCTTTCTCACCTACTACATGCAGGTCGTGCTCGGGTACTCGCCACTCCAGGCGGGACTTGCGTTCCTCCCGCTGACCGTCGCCTCGCAGTTCGGTTCATGGGCGATTGCCAGCCGGCTGATGCCGCATGTCCCTGCGAGAGCACTGATGGTCCCCGGCCTGCTGGCTGCCGCCGCCGGCATGGCGCTCTTGACGCAGCTGCAGGTCGGCAGCGATTTCGTGTCGCACATCCTCCCCGCCGAGGTGCTGCTCGGCGCAGGCATCGCCTGCGTGATGGTGCCTGCCTTCAGCACCGGCACCCTCGGTGTCGATCCGCGCGAGGCCGGCGTCGCCGCGGCGACTGTCAATACCGCATCACAGATTGGCGCATCCATCGGGACGGCGCTGCTCAACACCATCGCTGCGAGTGCAACCGTTGCGTACTTCTCGGTGCACGGGCCTGGAGCAGCGGGTCGAGCCGCGGGTCTCGTCCATGGCTATTCCGTGGCCACGGCATGGGGGACGGGGATCTTCATCCTGGCCGCAGTGATCGTCGCTGTCATGGTCAACGCAGGCAAGCCGTCGGCACGAGGCGAGCATCAGCCCGAGCACCCCAGACCCAACCCGACTACAGCCCGAACGGGCCAGATCATGCAGGCGCAGGCCGCCCGTGAGAAAGGCTAGACTGCGCGACGCCCTGCGGGGCGTGTCGTACTCAACAGCTGGGAGATCTCCGACCAGCGCCAGGGGGAAGTGATGGAAGCTAGAAAAATTCTCCGGGTCGTGCTTGCAGCTGGGCTGCTCGCCGGCGCCGGTGTCGCTCAAAACCTCGGTGTTGCCTCGGCCAGCGCGGCCGGTGTTGCCTCGGCCGGTGCGGCCGACAAAGGGGCGCTCTTCGTTTCGCCCCTCGGATCCCCCAGCAATTCGGGGAAATCGTGCGACACCGCCCAGTTCACGACGATACAGTCGGCGGTGCTTGCGGCCCCGAAATGGGCCACCGTGGTTGTGTGCAAAGGCACGTACGCCGAGGACGTTGTGGTCTCCTCGCCCCTCAGCTTGGAGGGCCGCGACGCCACGATCAAAGGAACTGCCACGACGACGTTCCTGTGCGATCAACTGGGACCCATGGGCCCAGGTGTGGCTCCCTGTCTCGCGGGCCTGACCATCAGGAGCTCGCACGTCTCGGTTGAGGGCTTCACGGTCACGGGCGCGATCGGCGAGGGCATCCTTGCCACCGGCACGCTCGCGGGCCACTCGATCAGCCACGTGAGCATCAAGGACAACCGGGTCGTTGGTAACAACCTGGGCGGGATTCCGCCGAGCCCCAGCTCGCCCTATCCGCAGTGCGCGGCGAACGGCCAGATCCCTGGGGACTGCGGCGAAGGCATCCACCTCATGGGCGTCGCCGACGCCGTCGTGGCCGGTAACCATGTGAGCGGCAACGAGGGCGGCATCCTCCTTACCGATGAGTTCGGCCCGACGCACGCCAACCTCATTCAGAACAACACGATCACAGGGAATCCCTTCGACTGTGGTGTGACCGTGCCTGGACACAACCCGTTTGCGCTGGACGCGAGCGGCAAGCCGCAGCCGTCGGTCGCGGGCGTGTACGACAATACCATTCGTGACAATCGCATCACGAACAACGGATTGCTGGGAGAAGGCGCCGGCGTGCTCTTCGCCAATGCAGGTCCTGGAACCGCCTCTTACGACAACCTCGTCGAGGACAACTACATCGCGGGCAATCAGTTGTCGGGTGTGACCATGCATGCGCACACGCTTCCCCCTGGGATGTTCGAGGACCTCAACGGCAACCGCATCATCGACAACGTGATCGGCCGCAACAACGTCGGCAGCCCTGCGGTCCCCGGCGACCCGCTCGACGGTCCGCCTGCACAGGACTTTCTCTCCACGGGCATCCTGGTGTTCTCCGGCACCGTGCCGGTGCAGGTGAGGATCTGGAACAACCGGATCTTCGATGATCACTACGGCATCTGGCTCGGGGTCAACGGGAACGTGAACGTGTCGCGGCACGGCAACTCGTTTCGAGACGTCACGACCCACGTCTTCACCTTCAGCTGAGTAGTTCGTCACGGATGTGATTCGTCGATCCCCGCCGGGTTCCCCGGTGGGGGTCGACCATCACTAAGGGCGTTCACATACGCCGCGATCCTCGGCAGCAACGGGGGGTTTGGCGCAAGTAGGCGGGTATTTCTTCGCAGCTAGCGGATCCCACCGAAAAGAGCGCTCGAGCTCAGGGTTGCCTGGCGGTCGTGTCCGCTGAGGCCGCGACGATCAGGCGAACCGGTCGATCCCAGAAGAAGTAGTTCCACGCCCACGACACGAGCGCCAGCGCACGGCTGCGAAACCCCACTAGGTAAAGGAGGTGCACGAAGATCCACAGGAACCAGCCCACCAGTCCATTGATGTGCAGGGGACCGATCTGGGCGACGGCGGCGCCGCGACCCACGGTCGCCATGGTGCCCTTGTCGAGGTAACGGAACCGCGGGATCTCCTCACCCTTGATGCGTGCGGCGATCGCCCGTCCGACATAGGTGCCACCCTGGATTGCCACAGGGGCAAGCATCGGGAGGACCGCACCCGCCTGCTCGACAGCCGCTGCGTCGCCGATCACGAACACCTCGGGATGGCTGCTGAGGTGGAGCGCGGGCGTCACCCGAATACGACCGCCTCGAGCCAGGGCAGCGTCGTCGAGGTCGAGCGGAGGAGCGGCGCGGACGCCGGCGGTCCAGACCACGGTGCTTGCCTCGATGCGTTCGCCGCGCTGAAGGAGCAGCCCGGACTCGTCGACGTCGCGCACCGAGTCGCCGAGAATGATGCGTACGCCCTTGCGCTGCAGTGAGCGCGCCGCCAGGCGGCTGAGCCGCGGAGCAAAGCTCGCCAGGACACGATCCCCGGCCTCGATCAGCACCACCGATACCTCGGTGAAGTCGATCCGCCGGTAGTCCTTCGGCAAGACGTGATTGATCAGCTCGGCCACGGCACCGGAGTACTCGACACCGGTCGGTCCGGCCCCGACGACTGCGAATGTCAGCAACCGGCGGCGCGTGGCCGCGTCATCGGTGAGGCTTGCCTTTTCGAAGCAGGCCAGGAGGCGGGAACGGAGCGCGAGTGCCTCGCCAAGGTCCTTCAACCCGATGCTCTGCTCGCGTGCATGCTCGTTCCCGAAGTAGTCGGTCACGCTGCCCGTGGCGAGGATCAGGTAGTCGTAATCAAGCGCGACCGCCGAGGTGGTCACGCGGCGCCGCTCGAGGTCGACGCCGGTGACATCGGCGCGTAAAACGTCGACGTTTCGAGCCCTGCGCACGATCGTGCGAACCGGGCTTGCGATCGCGGAAGGATCGAGAAGTCCCGATGCCACCTGGTACAGCAGGGGTTGAAAGAGGTGGTAGTTGTTGCGATCCACGATCGTGACGTCCACCTCGACGTGGCGAAGGGCGCGCACGGCCGCGAGGCCGCCGAATCCGGCGCCGACGATAACGACACGTTGATGCTGGGCCATGTGCTCCCTGCTACCGGAGTATTCCCTCAAGCAACCGCGATTATCCGCGGGTGGCAACCGTCGACCATCGATGCGTCACCGGCAAAGCCATTTAACAAGTGACCCAGCGAGAACACGGCTCGCAGCGGCGGTGCATGATCACCGCGCATGTGCTTTTCCGCTGAGGCCGATCTCTGCACGGGAATCGTGGTCGGTGCGGTCGGCATCGATGCGCTTCGCCATGTCCGCAAGCCGCACCAGATGGCGCTTGCGGCGACTCCGGTACTCTTCGCCGTTCACGAGGTCGACGAGTCCTTCGTCTGGTGGGGACTACAGGGGCAGGTTGCGTTTCCGGTCGAGCATGCGGCGATCTATATCTTCCTGGCTGTCGCCTTCTTGCTGCCCTTTTGGGTGCCCTTCGCGATGCTCGGTGTCGAGACCAAGGTGCATCGCCGTCAGCTGATGGGTGCGCTGCTCGTGGTGGGCACGGTCACCACCGTGGCTCTGCTGGTTGCGATCGTCCGCGGCCCGGTGGGTGCGACCATCGATGGGTCGCATATCGCGTATTCAGCAGACATCAACTACGCCGGCATTCTCATCGCCCTCTACGTCGTCGCCACCTGCGGCTCCTGTCTGGTGGCGAGCAACGGGTGGCTTGTGCTCCTCGGCCTCGCAAACCTGGGCGCGGTGATCGCGCTCGGATGGATCACCTTCACTGGCTTCACATCGCTGTGGTGCGCGTGGGCAGCGCTGACCTCAGTGGCGATTGCGGTCTACCTGCGCCGAAGCGCACGCGCGTCTTCGTCATCCGGCCTGGTGCTGCAGGGCCAGTGAATCCGGTATATGGGTTGAGGCTAAGATGACCGCCATGCTTCCGTCATCGACGGCTCCGGATGGGCGCTCGTCAACATGGAGCACGTCGCCGGAGGGCCCGCTCCGAGTTGCGTGGTTTGGCCATGGCGGGGGACGGCGGGCTGACGGGCTGAGCTCATACAGCGCCACGACGGTGAGCGCGCTCCGCCAGTACGGCGTGGAAGTGGCGTTCTTTTTCCATCGTCACGATGGGGATGCGGTCCCGGTCGCGCAGGCCATCTCACTCACCGCGGCTCGATTCAAGACGGTGATCATGCCCTCGCCGGGGACGGCGGCACGCATCGCGCACGAGCTGACGGACTTCCGTCCCGACGTCGTGCACATATCGCTGAGCTTCTCGCTGCTCGACACGTGGCTGCTTGCCCATTGCCGCCGAGCCGGGATTCCGACCATCGCGACCGTCCACCTTCCGTATGCGCGTGCACAGAGCGGCCGCGGACGTGTGCTCCACGCTCTGTATCGATTTCATGCGCACACCCTGTCGTTGGTGGATCGCTGCATTGCCCTGAGCAACGGCCAGCGAGACCTGCTCGTCTCGGTTGGCTGCGATCGCGATCGCATCGACGTGCTGCCCAATGGTGTCGATACCAGCGAAATCAGCCCTGGTCCCTCGAGAATCCGATCGCGTCTTGGAGGCACGTTCGTGGTCGGCTTCATGGGCCGGCTCGATCCGGAAAAGCGCGCCCTCGAGTTGGTCCATGCCTTCCAACGGCGGCGCTGGTCGGACGACGATCGACTGGTCATCGCGGGGAGCGGCTCCCAACAGCTTCGGATCAGCCGCATCGCCGAGCACGACCCACGCATCGTCGTCCTCGGTGCGATCCATGATCGGCGCGAGGTCATCGATCTGCTGCGTGGTATCGACGTTTTCGTTCTCCCTTCCACGGCGGAGGGTCTGTCGCTCTCCCTGCTCGAAGCCATGGCGGCCGGCTGTGCAGTTGTGGCGACCGACGTGGGTGACGATGGGCCGCTGGTTTCGGGGGCTGGGGTGGTCCTTGCCGCCCATCCACTGGAGCCGTCGCTCGGAACAGCGCTGGAGACGCTCCGGGCCGACCCGACGTTGCGCCGCGAGTTGGGATCGCTGGCCCGCCGGCGAGTGAACGACAGCTACTCGAGCGCGGTGACGGTTGAAGGGCTGATGAGCATGTATGAGCGCTTGGCGCTTCGGAAGCTGGCGGTCGCGTAGGGTCCTGGCACTACGACGGCTGACCCCCCGCCTCAGCGGCCTCGGGATCAATCGGCTTCAATGGAGGAATGCGCGTTCGTCAAGGCCTGGTCGTTGTCGCGCTCGCGGCCGCGGTGATCGTCTGCGGTTGCACCACGACCCCCACCAGGGTGGCCAAATCACCCACGCCAAAGCCTTTCGTCGCCCCGATTGGACCTCTGGTCGCTCCTCCCGCGGTCATGGCACTTGCCCGGATGTTCGCGGACCAGTTTGCCGCCGGCCAGTACGAGGCGCAGTGGGGCGAGTTGTCACCCGAGACGCAGGCGACGTGGCCTTCTGAAGTGGCGAGAGTGCAGATGCTCGTGGCCAAATTCGGGGGCGAGGTGAAGGCTGTCAGCCTCGGCTCGCCGGCACTTGACCCCGTGTGGACGGAACCCGAGGACCCGGCCGGGCAGGTCACGGATGTCTGGACCGTGCCCGTCGACGTCACATTCCGATCGTCGCAGTCGCTGCGCCCGGCGGGCGTGGCGGGTCTGTTCGCGATGACCCCGCTCGAGATCACCACCGGGCCGGGTCCGCTCGCTGAGATCGTCGGCGAGGGACCGGCGTCCATCGACGCGCCGATCATCCTTCCCCGAACGGTCCGGTCGGAGAGCGTCGATGTGCCGATCCTGATGTATCACCTGGTTGATCAGATACCGCCGCGATCGATCGAGCCGTCCACGTACGGATGGCGGCTGGAGATCGGTCTCACCACCCTCCCGGGCGAGTTCGATGCACAGATGGCCTATCTGGCCAGGATCCATGCCACGTCGATATCGCTGCAGCACCTCGCTGACGCGCTGCTCTACGCCTTGCCCTTGCCGCCGCATTCGGTCGTGATCACGTTCGACGACGGTCGTCTGAGCCCGTGGTACAACGCCGTGCCGATCCTCCGCAAGGATGGTTTCACGGCGGTGTTCTTTCCGTGCATCGGTCTCGTCGGCAAGAAGGTTGGCCCGCAGACGTATCTTTCTGCCAGCGACGTCCAGAACCTCGCCGCCAGCGGCTTCTCGGTGGAGGACCACACGTTCAACGATGCCCGCGCGTTGTTCGGCGCGAGCACGGCGACGTTGAACACGCTCACCAATCTGACCAAAACATCGCTCGAGCAGCTGACCGCCGCCCCCGTGCAATTTCTCGCATACACGGGTATCTGGCCGTGGCCGCGCGCCACCGAGGGAGGAGCAAGCGAAGCCGGCATGTTCGCGACGCTCGCAGGCTACGGGTATGTCGGAGGCGTTCTCGACGTTCGAGTTGCCAGCGACGTGGAAACGACCGCCGGCCTGTGGCAACTCCCCAGAGTGCGCATCGGGATTGAAACGACCATCCAGGGTTTCGCGCACTGGTTCAACTGATCGACGGCCGTGTCTCAGGTCAGGATGTTGACGGCACGCGCCGCGACCAGCGCCACGGTGAGCAGCGACGCCGCGGATTGAACTGCCATCAAAGCTTTGGCCGTAGCGGTCATTGGCATCGTGTCGGTCGGGCTGAAGGCCGTGGCGTTCGTGAGGCTCACGTACAGATAGTCGAGGACTGCCGGCGACCAGTTCGGGCGCCCCGCGCCGGGCGTCGCCATCTGCGGGAAGAGAAAGTCGGGCTCCCGGTGGGCTGGACTGTGGCGCTGATTCGGCCCCCCGCGGTCAAGCTCGAAGTACCAGAGGCCGAACACGATGACATTGGTCAACCAGATGGCGACCGACGCAAGGATCAGGAGACGCCCGTTTTGAACGCCGCCCTGCAGCAGCGCGTGCACGAGCAGCCCGAGGTTGATGAGATTGGCAACCGTCACGAGCGCAAGCAACGCGATGACCAGAACACGCCGCATCCGGGACGCCTGTTTGGTCCGGTGCGGCGTGAACGTTGTCAAGATCACGAGAATCGCCATCTCGAGGCCGGGCACCACAAATCGGGGACCCGGAACCAGCTCGTCGGGGAGGTAGAGGTACAGGACGGCCGCCACCACGATCGCCGCTCGCGCCGGCCAGTAGGAACGGTCCACCGAGGGGACTCCCCAGGCAAGGGACTCGACCCGCACTCCCGATGCCCGAAACCCTCCGTCCGGGCTTTCGGAGCTGGCTGTCGTACGTTCCGCCTTGCTCGATTCCGTCGCCATCGAGCCCGAGCGTAGCCCGTTCTGCCGCCGCGTGGGGAACTTGACGTGCCCTACGGTCGGGACCGCCGGCCATCGTCGGAGTCGTGACCTTGGTACCGTTGGGCGCGGATGATTCCAGCCCGCCGCTCCTGGATGGTGGGGGCGATTGCCCTCGGTGCATTCGTGGGAATGCTCGACGCAACAATTGTCGCAGTCGCCCTCGGCCCTATCACCCGACGGTTCGCGCTGCCACTCGCATCCGGGCAGGAAGTGATCGCGATCTATCTGGTGGTGGTCATGGCCACACTGCCGACGATCGGTCGACTCTCCGACCGTTTCGGCCGACGCAGGGCTTACATCGGTGGTTTCGGCCTCTTCGGCATTGGATCGATCGTCGCCGCAACCGCACCGACCTTTGGGATCCTGCTCGTCGGACGGATGGTCCAAGCCGTCGGCGGAGGGGTGCTGATGGCCGGCAGCCTTGCGCTCATCGCCGAGCACGTTCCGCGCCGCCGAACGGGCAGGTCGGTGGCTGTGATGGTGACCACCCAGGCGGTGGCAGGCTTGATCGGCCCGCCGCTGGGTGGGTTGCTGGTGGCGCTCGGTGGGTGGCAGGCGGTGTTCTGGGCCGGCGTGCCGCTCGGCGTGCTGGGCGTCGTCCTGACGCTCGCGGCGGTGCCGTCCAGTGTCGCCCACCGAGAGAGCGGGATCGACATTCCGGGCGCGGTGCTGCTATCGACGATATTTCTTGGTGTGGGAGCCGGTATCTCCTCACTCGCCGCCCCCGCCTTCGGCGGCATCCCGGCGATCGCATGGTTTTCGGTGGCGTGGATCGCGCTCCTGCTGCTGGTCCCTGCAGAGCTCATTGCGCCCAGGCCGGTGGTGGATCGCAGGCTGTTCCGCCAATCGAGGTTCGTCGCCGCGACCGTCGCCACGCTGCTGAGCACGGGCACGCTGATGTCGTGCTTCGCGATCCTGCCGTTCTGGCTCGAGGAGGCACACGGTGTCACGCCGGTGATCGCGGGACTTGCCTTTCTCCCGATCGGGGTTGGAGTTGGAGCCACATCGCGCGCCGGAGGCCGGATGGGCGACTCCAGCCGCACCCGGCTGGTGACCATGACGGGGATGTGCCTGGCTGCACTGGGGTTCGCACTCGCCGGGCTTGCGACCCACGGCGTGTCCTGGCCGTTGCTGTTGACCGGGCTCTTCCTGATCGGATGTGGGAACGGACTGTTCTCGTCGCCGAACACCGCGGCGGCGATGGGACTGTCTCCTCGTGACGCGCTGGGCGGCGCCGCGGCGCTGCTCTCAGCCGGACGCAACGCGGGCGTGATCACCGGTCTGGGAATCACCGGCGCCATCTACACCGCCGCCGGGCCGGCGAGGGCGGATGAGGCGACGGCGAGCATCTTCGTCGCGGCCGCCGTGATCTGCGTTCTGGTCGCCGCCATTGGGGCCGTGACCTACCGCACGGCTTCGGCGGCACCCGATCCGGACCGCCTCGTCGAGGCATCGCTCGAGGGTCGGTCAGCCGCTCCGGCGGGTGTGCGCCGGGAACCCATGACGTAGCCACGGCGTCTCATCTCCGCCAGCGCTCGTGCAAGGAGATCGACGATGCTCAGACGCCACGTAGCAATCGGGGTTGGATTGCTGACAGCCGCGGGGCTGCTTGCCGCGTGCTCGAACGTCGCCAGCAGCGCCGCATCCGTCGCCGCGCCGGCGGCGGGCCCGGCGCGGGCACCGGCCGGGATCCCTGCCAACGGGTTCACCGCGGGCAGCGCGGTGCCGGCCTCGCCGGGCATCACGATCGGAGTCCCGCCGACTGCATACCTGCAGCGCTCGGTTCGGGCGACCTACACCATCCCAGCCGGAACATTTCTGGACTCATTCGACGGCGTTATCGCCCGCGCGGTCGCACTCGGCGGATGGGTTGCCAGCTCGGCGACCCACCCTGCATCCGACGGCCGGATCGTCGCCGGCTCGGTGACCCTTGATATTCCCGCCGCACGCATCGCCACCTTCCTCAATGCGATGCCTTCGACGTTCACCGCATCGTCCATCGACTTCGCGAGTGTCGATCACACCGCAGCCTTCGTCGACGTCAACGCGGAGTTGGTCTCAGCGCATGCGCATCTGCACGCGCTCGATGCGCTCCTGGCGAATGCCACCACGCTGAGCGATATCACCACCCTCGAGCAGCAGATCGAGACCGTGCAGGTCGAAATCGATACCTACCAGGGTGAGCTCAACACGCTTTCCGCGTCGGTCGACATGGCGACCGCGACGATCGCGCTTTCGGAACGCGGCGTCACCCTCGCCGCATCGGCGCCCGGGCCCCTGAATGACGGCTTGAGCGGCGGCTGGCACAACGCCATCCAGGTCACGGGCACATTGCTCGACGCGCTGATCACCGCGCTGCCCGTGCTGGTCATCGCCGCCCTGGCTCTGGCCGGGTGGTGGCTGATACCCCGCAGGCTGCGACGGACGCCCCCATCGGTGCAGTGAGCATCGCGCCTCAGGGCTCCGTCCAGTGGCGTAGCACGCGGAACTCCCCATCAATGCGCTGCCAGAGCTCGACCCCGGGGGCGTTCGTCCAGGTGTTCACCAGCCTGGCGATGGCACCCAGGTTCCGGGCAAGAGTCAGCGCGGGGGAGGGGAGGTAGCGGCCCCGGCTGTCTCGGTTCATCGTCCCTACTGGCTTAAACGTCACCTTAGCAACCGGCAGATCACTCGGACAACCTATTGGGCGGGTCGAACCACGGCGGGGTCATCGGCGGAGCCGGATCCCAGGTTCCGCGATGCCTCGACACGGCCTGGTTCGTTTTGATGTCGGGATCCTTGCGGTAATGAGGTACTCGTGGAATCCCCCGCCTACTTCACCGGCGATCCAGGCGACGCGCGGAGCGCCGATCCTGAGAATCCTGCCGAACGCGCCTGGCAGCCGTCACTGTTCGCGCAGGGCGAGGCCTGGCCCGATCCTGAGTTCTCGGGGCTGACCCGACAACAGCTCGACGACACTGCTTGGGTCGATCACGTCACGGGCTGGCTCCACGGAGCCGACACCCTTTTCGAGCAGCTGATGAGCTCTGCGCAGTGGGAGGCGACCACCCAGGAGCTCTACGGAAAGGTGGTGGTCACCCCCCGGCTGGTGGCACGATGGCACACGCCGGCAGATCGGGCCACCCTGCCCCCGGTCATTGAGCGGATGCGCGAACTCCTCGTGCAGCGATATGCGCGCCCGTTCGACTCGGTCAGCGCGAATCTGTATCGCGATGGCCGCGACTCCGTCGCCTGGCACGGCGACCACATACCCCTGCGCATCATCGACCCGGTCGTGGCCACCGTGTCGCTGGGTCACCCACGTCGCTTCCTGATGCGTCCTCGCCAGGGGAGGACCGAGCTCTCACTGGTCCTTGGCATGGGCGATCTTGTGGTCATGGGCGGGAGCAGTCAGCGCACCTGGCTCCATGCGGTTCCCAAGGTGGCGGCTGCCGGCCCACGGATCAGTGTCGCCTACCGCCACTCGATCTGATGCGGCCGCCACGCCTCAACGACATGGGGATACCATCGGTCGAGCGCACCGTCAGCACCATCGAGAGGGCAATGCAGCCATGACCACCGCGCTCCGGGCCGAGGCTATCGGCGCCCCATCGCAACTGCTGATCGCGGGCCGTTGGGCAGACGCGTCCGACCACGAGACCTTTGGTGTCGAGGACCCCGCCACCGGCGAGGTGATCGCGGTGGTCGCCAACGCGTCGCTTGAGGACGGGCTCGCGGCGGTGAGCGCCGCGTCCGCCGCGTTCCCCGCCTGGGCCGCCACCCCACCCCGGCAGCGCGCCGAACTCCTTCGCCGCACCTTCGAGCTCATGACTCAGCGCGCGGAGGACTTCGCGCGACTGATCGTCCGGGAGAACGGCAAGGCGCTCGCCGACGCGCGCGGCGAAGTCGCCTACGCCGCGGAGTTCTTTCGCTGGTACGCCGAAGAGGCGGTGCGTGCCGAGGGCCACGTGCAGACGGCGCCGGCAGGGACCAACAGAATTCTCGTGCTGCGTCAGCCGATCGGGGTGAGCATCCTGATCACGCCGTGGAACTTCCCGGCGGCGATGGCGACCCGCAAGATCGGACCGGCGCTTGCGGCGGGATGCACGCTCGTGCTCAAACCTGCCTCGGACACGCCGCTGACCGCGCTTGCGTTGGGCGCGCTCCTCATGGAGGCGGGCGTTCCGGCGGGGGTCGTGAATGTGCTGCCATCGCGCCGCTCGGGGCCGGTGGTGACCGCGATGCTGCACGACCCCCGGGTGCGGAAACTGTCATTCACGGGGTCCACCGAGGTCGGGCGCGGCCTGTTGCGTCAAGCAGCCGATTGCGTCGTGAACTGCTCGATGGAGCTGGGTGGCAACGCCCCCTTCGTCGTATTCGACGACGCCGACCTGGAGAGCGCCGTGGCCGGCGCGATGGTGGCGAAGATGCGCAACGGTGGCGAGGCCTGCACGGCTGCCAACCGCTTCCTGGTGCAGCGTGGCATCGCGAAGGAGTTCGGAAGGCGACTCGCCGAGACCATGGGCGCCCTGCGCCTGGGACCGGGGCTCGAGGAGGGTGTGCAACTCGGCCCGCTGATCAACGCGGCCGGTCGCGACAAGGTCGTGTCGCTCGTGGCAGGCGCGGTGCGGGATGGTGCCCATCTTGCGGTCGGGGGGACGACGCCCGATGGACCGGGCTTCTTCTACCCGCCGACTGTGCTCCTCGACGTGCCCGCCGACGCGGCCATCCTGCGCGAAGAGGTCTTCGGGCCGGTGGCTCCATTGGTCGTCTTCGACACCGAGGAGGAGGCCGTGGCCCTTGCCAACGACACCGAGTACGGTCTCGTCGCCTACGTCTACACCCGCGATCTGCAGCGTGGGCTGCGCTTCAGCGAGGCGCTCGAGTCCGGCATGGTCGGCCTCAACCGCGCGCTCGTCTCGGACCCGGCGGCGCCCTTCGGCGGTGTCAAGCAGAGCGGTCTCGGTCGCGAGGGTGGCCACGACGGCCTCCTCGAGTTCATGGAGAGCAAGTACATCGCGGTCACCTGGTGAGGGCCGAGATCTCCAATCGCAGGACTGCGAACTCGCCGTTGCTGTAACGGTCTGTCACGCCAACGCCACGGGCTCCACCGTCTGGATGCGGCCCTGTCGGCGCTTCATCGCAACCGTACGATGATTGCGACCATGCAATCGTCGCAACCGGCGGAGCCCTCGCTGGATACGGCCGGCCGGCCGCAGGAGCCGGCGCAACCCGATCCCGCTCGCTCACTCGGGGTCGCGCTCGCCCTGCGCGCCGAGGAGTGCTGCGAACTGACCCAAAACCGGCTCCGAAGCTACCCCTGGATCGGTCGCGAGCCGAGTGCCGCATACACGGATCGAGTTCGGGGGATCAACTGGCTGGCCACCGTTCTGATGGCTCGCTGGGTCGGCTACGGGGTGCGCGTCTCCGATGCCGAGATGGCCTGCATCAGTGAGCGTGGGGACCTGGCCGCGTCCGAGCAGCTCTCGATCGTCAACATCACGCGCGCCTACCTGATCTGGCGTGACACAGTCCTCGAGGTGCTTCGTGAAGAGGCGAGCCGGCAACATACGCCTCGTGGCGTGCTCACGGCGGCGCAACGTGCGGTCCGGGCAAGCTGCGACGCCGGGCTGATCCAGGTGGCTCGTGCTTATGACACGCGCCTGAACGACCTCGCGCGAGACTTGACCGTCGAACGCGATGCCCTGCTGCACATGGCGCTGCACGATCCGCTCACCGGTTTGCCCAACCGTGTGCTGCTCTACGATCGAATCGGTCAAGCGGTCTCCACCGCGAGGCGCACCGGAAGAACGTTCGCCGTTCTGGAAGTGGATCTCGACGGTTTCAAGAACGTCAACGACAGCTTCGGCCACAGCTTCGGTGACGTCGTTCTCCAACAGACGGGGACACGGCTCACGGATGCGATGCGTGAAAGCGACACCGTTGCGCGTCTCGGCGGTGACGAGTTTCTCGTGCTCATGGTGGATGTGGAGGTCGGCCCGGCGCAGCGGAAGGCGGCTCAGCTGCGAGAGACCCTCGGCCAGCTGATCGAGACGGGAGGGAACGCGGTCACGGTCGGCGCCAGCATCGGTGTGGCGATGTATCCGGAGGACGGACTCGATGTCCATTCGCTGGTGAGCGCGGCGGACGGGGCAATGTATCGTGCCAAGGCGCGCGGCAACGCAGGGTAGCCAAGCTCACGCTGCCCCAGCCGGCGCTGATCCAAACGATCGGCTCCAGGCGCGTGGAACCTCAGAGGCTGTCTCGTCGAAGTGCCCTCGGGAGCCGAACATCCGATGTAGACTTTGGGTGTCTAGAAAGGAACCCCAGATGGCCTGGATGTGGTGGCAGCAGCGTCGGGCAGATCACGCTGAGAGCCGTTTGATCAACAGGTACCTGCAGCAGCGAGACGCGTCTCGCGTGCTGTGGGACGTGGTTGTCGAAGCGCGGCGCGAAGCTGAGTCTCGTCTTCGTCTCGAGGCGGCGCTCCAAGCCCAGCGCATCAGCGCCTGACCCCGGTCTCAGCGGGCCGCTCGGTCGCCGGGCGCAGTCATGACTGTGCATGATCGGACGGTGCCTGCCACCCATCAGCAGTCCGGCCTCCTGGCCCTCGTCGGTGGTGACGAGTTTCATCCGGGCAACGAACCGCACGACACGCTGCTCGCCACATCCGCGCGGGGTCCCGCCTTGGTCGTCGCGACCGCCGCGGCCAGGTCACGGCCCGACATGGCGGTTCGGCACGCCCAGACATGGTTTCAACGCTTCGGGTTGGACCTGCTCGAGCTCGCGGTGTACACGAAGACGCAGGCGCACAACGCCCAGCTTGCCGAGCGTGCCGCCTGGGCGGGATTCTTCTACCTCCCCGGTGGCGATCCAGGTCTGGTGGCATCGGTTCTCCGCGATAGCCCGGTCGGCAACGCGATCATCACCGCGTGGGCGAACGGCGCGGCGCTTGCAGGGTCGTCCGCCGGGGCGATGGCGATCTGCGCGGACACCCTGGTGCGCGAGTCCTTCCCGGGTCACACAGAACGGCGCGCGGCTCCGGGGCTCGACGTCGTGCACGGCGCCGCCGTGCTCCCGCATCACGACACATTCGGTGCGAAGTGGTATCCGTCGGCGCGCGCGGCGCTGCCCGACGCAGTTCTGATCGGCATCGACGAGCGGACCTGCGCGATGTGGGACTCGGGAGCGTGGCGCTGCATGGGAGCCGGCGGCGTCACCGTGTACGTTCCCGGGAACAACCCCGTCCGCTCGATGTCGGGAGTGCTCGAGGGGATTCCGCAGCCGTCCGCGCAGGTCCGGAGAGCGGCGTCGCGTCGCCGCGGGCCGAGCTAGCTGTTGGGCTGGCGCTCGGTGCGAAACCGATCCACGGCCAGG
Source organism: Candidatus Dormiibacterota bacterium (assembly GCA_049283735.1). Lineage (GTDB taxonomy): Bacteria > Chloroflexota > Dormibacteria > Aeolococcales > Aeolococcaceae > Palsa-851. The sequence goes on along the minus strand of JBAPWO010000146.1, from coordinate 25,904 downwards.
AAGATACTCTCGTCCAGCCACTGGTAGAACCGCTGACGCTGTTCGAGGTCGGTGGTCATGTCCGTATCCGTCGTGCGGTGCACGATCCACGGCGGAACGCCGTCGGCGATCACGCCACCGCCGACGTGGACACGAACCAGGGAGTCGTTGTCCTCCAGCACCTGAACCGTCACTTTGAGGATCAGCCCGGTGTGATCGACGAGCCGCCAGCTCTGCTCCCATCGCGCCTTCCGGCTGAAGTCACGCGCGACGTGCACGGTCTCGTCGGCGATGACGCTCTCACCCGGACCGGCGACGCCGGCGAGCAACCTGCGGACAGCCGCATCGAGGTCGCGTGCGATCCAGCTGACCAGTGACGGCGCCCGGTTGTCGACGTCCGGCAATCCGCCCTGGGGCGTGACCTCCGCGCCCACGGCGCGGAGCACGCCGGCGTGCCGACGGCAGTAGAACTTGCCTTCGGTGGCGACGCCGTGCTCCGGACAGTAAGCGGCTCCGCACGCACGCCCTCGCCCGTCACGGTATGCGCAGGGCTGCGCCGTGTCGTTCGCGCACCCCGCGAGTGTGCAGGTGATCCCAGTGCTCGCCGGGGGGACGGGCGCGAGCTCGGGCACGGCTACCGGCGGCTGGGCGCCACCGTCGGGACGGTTGCGGCGGAAAAGCTGGGTCATCGACCCTAATGAAGCGCTGGCAGCCCACCCGCGTGTGGTCATGTCCGACGCCTCGCGAAACCGTGTTACACGCCGGTGACCGCCGGCGTCCGCACAGCGCCGATTGCGGGCTCAATATGGTAGTCTCGATATAACGTTTGCTTAGCGAAGTACCGTAGGGGAGCTCTCATGCGCTCGATCAGCCACGTCGAAGCAGCGTAGCCCGGACACCGGGAGTTTCCTGAATCCGCATGGGGACGTCCAGAATGAATCCGGCTGGCGCTGAAGAGCGGCCCGATCCGATTCGCGCCGCCGCGGCGCGTACGGGCGCCATCGCCGAGGAGCCGCCTGCCGCAGCCGTCAACAAGGGGCATGTCGGCGAAGCGGCGACCGGCACGCCGCAGGCCGGACGGAGCAGCGTTGACGAGGCACTCCATCGCGGACCGATGGGTGTCATCCACCTGCTCGGCCCCGGACTCATCACCGGCGCCTCCGACGATGACCCGTCCGGGATCGGGACCTATTCCCAGGCAGGGAGCCAGTTCGGTCTGGGGACGCTCTGGCTGGCGATCTTTACTTTTCCGCTCATGATTGCGGTCCAGGAGGCGTGCGCGCGGATCGCGTTGCAGACCGGCGTCGGGCTCGGCACCTCGCTGCGCCGCAAATTTCCATCCGTGCTCGTCGGGCCCAGCATCATGCTGGTCTTCTGTGCCAACACCATCAATGTCGGCGCCGACCTCGGTGCTGTGGCAGCGGGAGGTTCGCTGCTCACGGGTAGCCACGTTCAACCCGCCTGGTTCGTGGTCCCGGTGGCGCTGCTCATCGGAGTCATGCAGCTCCGTCTCTCCTACTCGACGATCTTCCGCTGCTTCAAGTACCTGACGCTCGCACTCTTCGCGTATGTCATCACGGTCTTCATCGTCCACCCGCAGCTGCTTGCAACCGTCGAGGCCACCTTCATTCCGCACGTCGAGTTCAACAAGGACTTTCTCGGCATCGTGGTCGCGATCCTCGGCACGACCATCAGCCCCTATCTGTTCTTTTGGCAGTCATCGAGCGAGGTCGACGAGATGAAAGCCGCCGGCGCCACCACCGAAGGCGAGCGGCGTGGCACGAGCCGGAAGGAACTGCGGGCGGCGCGGGTCGACGTCGCGATCGGAATGCTCTTCTCGCAGCTGGTGATGTACTGCATCATCCTTGCGTCCGGAACGGTGCTCCACACCCCGGGACACACCGGCATCGCGACCGCGCAGCAGGCCGCGGAGGCGCTGAAGCCGCTGGCGGGACCGTTCGCATTCGCGCTCTTTGCGCTGGGCATGATCGGCACCGGCCTGCTCGCCATTCCGGTCCTCACCGCAAGTGCCGCATACGCGGTCAAAGAGTTCTTCGGCTTCCGCGGCGGCCTCAGCGAAACGCCGAGAGCTCGTCCGACCTTCTACGGGCTCATCCTGGTCGCGCTCCTCGGGGGCGTGTTGATGAGCATCCTCAACATCGATCCGATTCAGGCACTGGTCGTCACGGCGATCATCAACGGAGTTGTCGCTCCTCCGATCCTCGTGCTGCTTGCGCTCCTCGCTCGCGATCGACGCGTCATGCGGGAGCATCGCAGTGGACCGCTGAGCAATGCACTGCTCTGGATTGCGACGACGCTGATGGGCGCCGCCGCCGCGATGCTGGTCGCGACTCTCGTCTGACTGTGTGGATGGCGCTGCTCACGCAACGCCGCATGCCGGGAGTGAGTAGAGCGTATCGGTCGTGGCGTCGACGATCTCCAGGATCCCGCTCGCCGTGACGGCGAGCCCTTGCGGCGCCGGAAGGTTGAACGCAAGACGCACCGACGCCCCCGACGCCGGATCGACGGCGAGCACGTCGTGGCGGTTCAACTCGGTGACGTACAGGAGGCCGGCGTACGCGACGACTTCATCGAGATCGTTGAAGCCACCGATCGCTCTCACGGCCCCGGTCGAGGTGACCACGACGAGTCCGGGCGACGACTCGCTGGCGACGAAGATGTCGCCGCCGGGACCGGGGGCGGCCGATACCGGTCGACCGAGCTGTGTGGCGATCACCCGCTGCCTGGGGGGACCGATGAGCGACAGCTCTAGCAGCGTGCCATTGGGACTGTCAGGGATGAGCAAGGTCTGGCCGGACGCGCCGAGGGCTATGCCGTCGATCCCCGCGTTGGCGGTGTGGTTTGGAAACGTCATGACCCTGCGGCGCTGCGGTGTGATCTGCTCGATCGCGTTGACATTCTGCTCTGCAACATACGTCGCGGCGGCCGCGATGGCGACGCCTTCGGGTCCTCCCGGGACGGTCGCGGTGGCGACTCCACCTCCGTCCGGATTCAGGCTGATGAGCGCGTCAACCTCGCGCGCGCTGACCCAGAGGCGGCCCGATGCGTCGATCGCGATGTCGTCGGGCGACACGCTGAACCGATGTACCACGCGGAGTGCCGTCCTGGTCACCGCGGCGGCGCAGGCGGCCAGCGTGGTCGCGGGGGTGGGTGCCGGCGTCGCGACCGTGGACGGCGTCGCGGTCGTGGCGGGCGTTGGCGGGGTGGGCGTGGCCTCAGCCCGCGTGTGGCTGACAGCGTTCGTACATGCCGCGAGCGTGACGATGGTGAACGCGACGACCAACGCACGGGCGGAGCGCCGCCCGTCTACCGATGCCCCTCCGCCGATTCGCGGCCTGACGAAGCGCCCCTTGCGCAGCCGTCTCGCGCCGCCAACCTCACTGCGGCGGCTCGTAATCGATGCCGTCCGGGTAGAAGAGGCGAGACGAGCCAGAGCCGGTGAACGTCCAGATCACCTGGTCGGTCGCCGGATCCACAACCACGATCCGGCTGTGAAAGTCATCGCAGATCGCAATACGATTGCTGGCCAGTGGTATGGCGATGGATGTGTGGTTGAGCTCAGCGGCTCCGGAGGGGCGGTAATACCACAGGGTCTTGCCGGTGGTGCTGAGGCGCACGACCGCTCCGGGCGACGAGTAGTCGGTCAGGAGCACCGATCCACCGGGCAGCTGCATCGCGTCGGACGGATACCGCACCGGTGCTCGCACCGACCAGGCCACCGGACCGCCCGGTGTGAGCGAGGTCACCCAGCTCCCGCCGATCTCGGTGACGATCAGTGATCCGCCGGTGCTGGCAAACGCGCCGTTGGGATCCGCGAAACTGCGAGGTGGGTTGTGGCGACAGGCGCGATTGCCCAGCGTCTCCAACCAGGCTCCGGCCGCGCTGAGATGCACCAGGCGGCAGTTCCGAATGTCGGCGACCCAGATCGTTCCGTCCGCCTGCGGCACCGCGTCATCGGGCTCGTTGAAGTAGCCGGTCGCACTGCTGCGCACGTTGTACTTGCCAACCTGCCAGAGAATGGTTCCTGTGGCCCTGTCGATCGCGGTCACTGTCTGGCGGCTTTCGGAATTGGCGATGATGGTTGTACCGTCCGCGGAGTAGAAGGCGTCGTCCGGCGCTCCGAAGCGAACCGGCAGCTTCTGCCCGGGGCGCGGAAACACCCAATCCACGGCTCCGTTCGCGCCGATCTCGATGATCCTGCCGTTGCCGCGATCCGCGATCAGGAGCTTGCCGGTGAACGGCACACCGGCGGGGAGGGCGGGGAGCGCGAAGGACGCGCCCACCAGGCGGCTCGGCGCGGGTTGTGGAAGCGCCGTGGGCGCCGGGGAAGACAGCGAAACAGTCGGGGTAGGTTTCGCGGGTGGGGTCACCTTTGTGGACACGGGATCTGACGCCGAGGGCGAGCACGCGGTCAGCGTGAAGAGGAAAGCCGCCGCCAGCCAGTACGTCCTCGGAGTTCGATTCATGAGACCTTGCGAGGCATTCTGCCGAATTCGCCCCCGAAGGCGGCGACCGCGCGATCTATCTCGGGAACGCCTCTCCCGCTCCGAACGCGTGCCGCTCGTGGTCCCGACGAACGTCCACGACGCCGGTGCCGAATACGCGCCAGGTATCACCGTCTGACGCAATTGCAGTGTGCTCGGCGATTCCCAGGAAGCCAACGGCGGACTGCAGGCGGCGCGGCGCGAGGTCGCGGAGCCAGCCTATCCACCATCCCGATAGCGCATCCCAATGGACGCCGATGGCGGTTGCGCGCAGCAAGCCCAAGCCGCTGCCAAACGGGAACTGCATCCCAGTGGTGCCCGCGATCATCGCGCCGGCGCTGCACCCCGCAAAGACGCCACCTCTGTCGAGCAGCCGCTGTACGCCATCCCACACCGGAGTGCCGGTCAGAGTCTGGGCGAGGTACTTCGGGCTGCCGCCGCTGAAGAGCACCATGCCGAGCCATCGCCGGCGGCGCCGGACAGCGCGAATCGCTCCGCTTCGGCCACCCATGGCTCGAACTCCGCGGAGCCCAGCAGCAGGAAGCGACCACGCGAGCTGGTCATCTACGTCGCGTCGTGGACCGTCGCGCCGCTCATGGCAGCATTCGCCGGTAGGGCACTCTCCGCGGAGCGGAGGAGATCAACGGTCACGAGAGCGAGTGCAACACCGACGGTGGCCGACGAGACAAGGCTTGCGACGAGACCCCACGCGCTGTCCGGCGAGATCAGCGCCGCCTTGACGATGAACACATCCAGGGTGAGCAACACCGGGACAACCGCGCGCCAGTTGCGCGCGGTGCCGGGTCGAGCAAGCCACCAGATGGCGGCCAAGACGTATGGCTCGAGGAGGTAGTACGGAAACACCGTCTTGGCGAAGAGAGGAAAGCAGCATGACGCCATGGTGACGAGCCCGATGACCCCCGTGTGTGTGCTCGCGACGCCAGGGTTTCGGCGCAGCGTGATTGCCACGAGCGCAATCGCGACAGCGGCCCCGAAGTAGACGTCACCGTTTCTTACCAGGCTTGCCCAGGGCCCGTCTCGCGCGATGACCCAGAAGGACCCGCCGCTGATCGGGAGGTCGCCGCGGTACGTGACCAGCGAATGCGTCGCCGATTGCGCATCCGCCATCACGAAGGGCGCGATGCCGACCCCGATGGTGATCACCGCGGCAGCCGCGACCGTTGCCGTCGGGCGAAACCGCCGCGCTGCGAGGGGAGCCAGCACGAGCGGGATCGCACAGAATCCGGCGATGGTGCGGGTGAGCACCGCGGCGCCGAGCGCGATCCCTGTCAATGCGTTGCGCTCGCTGAGGAACGAGGTCATCGCCAGCAGGACCAGGCACAGCTCGATCGGCTGCTCGACATGCCCATAGTCGATGATTGCGAACCACAGTGCGGGCGCAAGCAGCACCGCGCACGCGACCGCCAGCGGCCGGCGCACACCTCCACGCGCCGTCGCGATGAAGCCGACGGCCTGGTAAGCGAGGAGGAGCACAATCAGCGACGCGACCGCCCCGGTGAGTGCGGCGCGACCCGTGAGACTTCCCGCCCACCCAAGCACGTTGGCCAGCGCCGCGATCGGCAGAAGCGGAATCAGCCCGACCGGGCCGTTGTCATTGAAGACGGCGTGCGAGGCGGTCGAATAGATGAGCAGCGGGTGGCCGGCGACGACGGTCTCGGCTGAAGGCCAGGAATACACATCGAGATCGGACGGCGTGGTCTTCAAGACGAGAGGGGCGACGGTCGACGCGGCCACGTAGACCGCGCCGAGTCCCACTGTCACGGCCCGGCTCGTCACCGGAACATTCTGACCGCCGCATGCGGTGAGCGATTCCTCACCATGCACACTCATGCGTCCACAAACGTCTCATGCTCCGAGCTTCACCGCGGTCTGCGCACCGAACGCTTTCAAGGGCACGCTCAGCGCGCGGGCCGCGGCGGCGGCGATGGCGCGCGGTGTCCGCGATGCGGGCGCCGACGCGGTCGAGGTGCCGGTCGCGGACGGAGGTGACGGCACCCTTGACGTGCTCCTGGCCGCGCGGGGATCGGCGTCCCGGGTCACCCGCCATCGCGTAACCGGTCCTACCGGCAAACCCTTGACCGCACGCCTGGGATGGCTCGGGGATGACGAGGTGGTCGTCGAGCTTGCCGAAGCGTCCGGGCTCCGGCGCCTCGATGTCAACGCGCTCGACGCGCTGCACGCCACCTCGTGCGGGACCGGCGAGCTCATCCGCATCGCGTTGGACGCTGGGGCGCGACGTATCGTTGTCGGAGTCGGCGGGAGCGCGTGCACCGACGGCGGAGCCGGCCTGCTCCAGGCGCTTGGCGGTCGTCTGACCGACTCGCGCGGAACAGAGATTGGTCCTGGCGGTGCCGGGCTCGAGGACGTCGAAGCCATCGACCTGTCCGCGGTGCGACGCGCGCTGTCGCAATGCTCGATCGAGGTGGCATGCGACATTCGAAGTCCGCTGCTCGGGCCTCAGGGCGCCGCGCGAATGTTTGCCCCCCAGAAGGGCGCCAGTGCTGACGACGTGATGCGTCTCGAGCGAGCCCTGACACATCTCGCCGCGGTTGCTGCAGGGATGGGCGGCGGCGACGTCGCCGGGATTCCCGGTGCGGGCGCGGCAGGCGGGTGCGGATTCGGGCTCGCCCTTGCGGGCGCTCGCCTGGTGCCGGGTGCTCGCGCCGTCTGCGACCTCGTCGGCCTCGATAGCGCCTTGCGCGACGCGACTGTCGCCATCACCGGTGAGGGACGCCTGGACCGTCAGACCTCGACCGGCAAGGCGCCGGCCGAGGTCGCCGCCAGAGCCACGCTGCGCGGTGTTCCTTGCATCGCCATCGCGGGCGCGGTTGTGGATGCGCTGCCGCGCCTCTTCAGCGCCGCGCTGTCCCTGGACAGCATCGATCCCGACGTCGACCCGATGCGTCACGCCGGCGCACTCGTTCGCCGGGCGGCGCGACGGGCGATCGAAGACATGCGCGCGCGCAGCGGCCGATCCGGCGACAACTAGGGTCGAAGCACATCCACGGTGCGCAACCACTCGAGGCTGGATGCCGTGTCCACCAGCGGGCGGTACTCGAGGCCGACGAACCCCTCGTATCCGAGGCGATCCAGATCGCGAAGAAAATCGCCGATGGGCTGTGAGCCGGTTCCGGGTTCGTGCCGCCCGGGGACGTCGGCAATCTGGACGTGTGCGACCAGGGGGAGATAGGCCCTAAGACATTCCCGGGCATCCTCGCCGGCCATCGCGGCGTGGTACTGGTCGAGCTGCAGCCGCACGTTCGGATGGTTGACGGTCTGCACCAGACGCGCCGCCGTGGCAACGGTGCTCGTCCAGTAGCCGGGGAAATCGACGTGGTTCAGGGCCTCGATGAGCAGGGTGATGCCGGCATCCTGAGCGAGCGGCGCAACCCGATTGAGGTTTGCGATCGCCGTGTCGCGAGCCTGGTCGCCGGTCACACCAGCGGGCGGTATGCCGACCAGCGTGTTCAGCCTCGAGGTTCCAAGCCGTGGGGCGAGGTCGATCGCAGCGCGCACCGTACCGGCGAATTCCTCCTCGCGTCCGGGCAGTGCCAGCAGGCCGCGTTCTCCCCGCCCCCAATCGCCGGCGTTGGGATCGAACACCACCATGTCGAGTCCGAGGTGATTGAGTGTCGATTCGAGGCGATCCGCGTCCAGCTGGTGCGGGAAGAGCATCTCGACATGCGTGAATCCTGCCGCCGCAGCGGCCTCGAAACGCTGGTAGGGCTCGAGATCCTGCCAGAGCATCGTCAGGTTGGCCGCGAAACGAGGCACCTCAGCCGGCCTCATGCGCGTCTACGGGGGATTCCACCTCGCGGTCCCAGAACTTCACCAGCGCCGACATGTCCTCTCCAGCCCACCCCCGCGCTTTCGCTGCCAGGTAGCACTGCTCGACGAGCCCGCCGACGAGCAGCGGAACACCGGCATCCACCGCCTCGGCGTGGATGATCGAAAGGTCCTTGGCGATCAAGCTCACCGGGGTCGCCGGGCTGAAGTCGCGAGCGATGTAGCGCGGAAGATTGCGAAGCAGCATCGCCGAGCTCCCGAAGGAAGTCCCGATCACGTCCTGGACGGTGGCGAGGTCGGCGCCGAGTCGCACCGCGAGCGCCGCGGCCTCGGATGCGGCCAGGGTGTGTACCGCGACGAGGTACTGGTTGACGAGCTTGATCGTCTGACCCGCGCCGACAGGTCCGCAGAGCCGGATCTTGCTCCCGAACGCCTCGAGAACCGGAAGTGCGCGGTTGAATGTCGCATCGTCGCCTCCGGCCATCACCGTGAGCGTCCCGGCCGCCGCACCGGCCGGGCCGCCGGATACAGGCGCATCCAGGAACGCCGCGTTTCGACCCGCGAGGGCCGTCGCGCAGTCCCGGTTCAGCGCCGGGCTCACCGTCGAATGATCGATGTAGATCTGGCCTGCCACCGCCACCACTGACATCTCGGCGTAGACCTGTCGCACCGCGTCCTCGGTCGGCAGTGCGGTCAGCACGACCTCCGACCTCGCGGCCAGATCTGCCGGCGATGCATGGACCCTCGCTCCCTTGCCTCTCAACGATTCCACCGCGGCGTTCTCGGACCGGTTGCAGATGGCCACGTCGTGGCCCGCGCTGATCAGGCGATCCGCCATCGGGCCACCCATCTTCCCGATCCCGACGACTCCGACCTTCATCGCAGCGCCGGCCGCCCGCCCTCGATCACGAGCGGATTATCCGGTGTTCTGCAATCCGGCTGCGATGCCGTTCACCGTCAACAGCAGGAGCTGCTCCAACCGCCTGCGGTCGGCATCCGCAGCGTCGCCACTGCGCAGTGCCCGAAGCGCGCGAAGCTGGAGATGGCAGAGCGCATCGATGTAGGGATTGCGCAACTCGACCGCCCAGGACAGCACCCGGCGTTTCTCGAGCAGGCGGGATTGGCCGGTGACCGCCTGGATCCCATCGATCGTGCGGTCGTATTCCGCCAGGATCAGATCCGCGATTTGCGGCTCGCCTCCGAGGCGCAGGTACTCGGCGGCCATGAATCGATCGGTCTTGGCGAGGCTCATCTCCGCGTTGTCGATGAGGACTCTGAGCAGCGGCCATCCCTCATACGCGATACGCAGCTCATCCAGACCCGCGGAGGCCAGGCCGCTGCCCAGGCCATACCACCCGGGGAGATTCAGCCGGATCTGGGACCACGCGAAGACCCAGGGGATGGCCCGGAGCGACGACAGGCTGCTGTCGCCGCCGCGGTTTGACGGGCGAGACCCGAGGTGCAGACGAGCCAGCTCGCGGACCGGGGTCACCTCGGCGAAGTACGCGGCGAACCCTTCGACCTCGATCAGGTCGCGATATGCCGTGCGCGCGGCCGAGTCGATGGTCCGGCCGAGCGCCTCGAACCGGATCGCCGCCTGCCCGGTGCGCCGGCGGGCTGCCGCGGTGGACGTGAGCAGCACCGCCGAGGTCACCTGCTCGAGATGCCGCTGCGCCAGCGTTCGATTGCCGTATCTGGCGAAGATGACCTCCCCTTGCTCGGTGACCTTGAAACGCCCCGACACCGATCCCGGCGCCTGTGCCATCACGGCGCGGTTCGCGGGGCCGCCGCCTCGACCCAACGCCCCGCCCCGACCGTGGAAGAGCGTGAGCGCGACCGAGCGCTCGGCGGCCCACGCGGCGAGGTCGGCCTGGGCAGCGTACAGGGCGAGGGTTGCGGTGACGGGCCCGCTCTCCTTCGCTGAATCGGAGTACCCGAGCATGACCTCGAGCGCGCGCCCGGTCGCGGCCATGCGCCGGCGCACCGGCTCGAGGTCGAGCATCGCGTCCAGGGTCGCGCGCGCATTGCTCAGATCGACAGTGGTTTCGAACAGCGGCACCACATCGAGCGCCGGAGCGGGGTTGGGCGCACAGGCCCGCTCGGCGAGCGTGTGGACTGTGGCGACGTCATCGGCGCTGGTTGTGAAGCTGACCACGTAGCGATGGCACACATGAGCGCCAAACCGTTGCTGCAGAAGGGCGATGGTTCGCATCGTCGCCACAACTTCGTCGGTCTCGGGTGAACGCGCGCCGCCTGCGGCGATCTCGGCGAGCGCGTTGCGATGGACAGTGCTGTGCTGGCGGATTTCAAGGTCGGCGAGGTGAAATCCAAAGGTTTGCACCTGCCAGACGAGGTCGTGCAGCTCTCCGTACGCCTGCCGCGGCGCCCCAGCGGCCACGAGTGCGTCCTGCACCCCGCGGAGGTCATCGAGCAGCTCGTCGGGTCCCGCGTACGCGAGCGACAGGTCCGCCCGGCGGGTCGCCGCGATGCGCTCCGCGACAAGCAGGAGGAACTGCCGGTACGGCTCGCGAGGGGACCGCTCCTCGATGGCCGAGGCTCGTCCGCCCCCGATCTCGAGCGCCGCGCCGAGGCGGCGGAGGAAGCGCCCGTCGGGAGGCGTGGTCGCGGAATCGGCGGTCAGTCCGGTGCCGATGCGGGTGGCGGCCGCCTCCAGCCCGCGCAGGATGTGCTCGGACTGGATGAGCAACGTCTCGCGGGTCACCTGGGCGGTGATCTGCGGGTTTCCGTCGCGGTCACCGCCCACCCAGCTTCCAAATCGCAGAAACGCGGGCGCGGCCGGGAGCTGCACGCCCGTGTCGGTCGCGTCGAGCCCGGCGCTGAGCTCCCGATAGACCGCCGGGACCAAGCGGAAGAGAGTCTCGTCGAAGACGCCCATGAGGGTCCGGACCTCATCGAGCGGTTGCAGCTCCTGGCTGCGCAGCTGGGCGGTGCGCCAGAGACCGTCGACCTCCTCCAGCAATCGCCGTCGGGTCTCCGCCTGCGGCGCCTCCGATACCCTCGGATCTGCCAGCCGGTCGAGCTGCTCGCCGACCCGTCGAAGGACCGAGGTCACCGCGCGTCGACGCGCTTCGGTGGGATGCGCGGTGAACACCGGGTGCACGCGAAGGTTCGCAAGCAGTCCGTCGAGGCCCTCGTCGCCGAGCTCCGTGCGCACCGCTTCGAGGGCGGCCATGAGCCCTTCCGGCGTCCCGGTCGCATCGAAGTCCGCCTCTCGGAGCGTCCGAGCGCGATACCGCTCTTCCGCCAGGTTGACGAGGTGGAAATAGCACGTGAACGCCTGCGCCACCTGCTCGGCGCGATCGAGCGACCACGATGAGACGAGCGTGTCCGCCGTGTATGCGTAGCCACCCCGCACATCGTCCTCGGCCCGCGCGCTGATGACCGTCCTCCGCAAGGTCTCGACATCGGCGAGAAGCTCCGCACCGCCATGCTCGGCGATCACCTGCCCGAGCGCGTCGGCAACCAGGCGGACCTCCTCGCGAAGGGCACGTGGCATCTGGTGCCGCGCGGTGTCGCGCACGGTTCGGTCGGTTGTCTCGAGCTCAGCCGGGGTCGCCATGCACGCAGACCATACCCACGCCCCGGCCTTCGGTGCATTGGGCGTTGCGCCACGCCGTCGGGGGGCAGCGGACCGATGCGGCGAACCAGTGCCTGCGCATCCGTAGACTAGCCCCGGTGATGAACAGTGCCCTGCCGGCGACGGTCGGCGTCGTTGGCCTCGGCCGGTTTGGACGCCTCTGGGCCTCGATGCTGCAGGACGACTTCGCGCTGCGCGCATACGATGCGGATGCAACGCAGCGCGCCGACGCGGAGCGGCACGGGGTATCAACCGCGAGCCTGCGTGACACGCTGGCGTCGGATGCCGTCTTCTACTGCGTGCCCATCTCCGCATTTGAGGCCACGATCAAAGAGCACCTGCCGCATTTTCACGAGCTTGGCGGCGCGCGCACGCTCATCGACGTCCTCTCGGTGAAGGTGCACGCGCGCGAGGTGTTCGACCGTCATCTGCCCGCCACCTATCAGGCGCTGCTGACCCACCCGCTGTTCGGCCCGGACAGTGTTGCCGCGAGCGGCATCGAGGGTCAGGCGATCGTCCTTGACGGGTATCGCTTGCCGCCGGCGGCGCTCGACGCATGGAGCCGCTACTTCGAGTCCAAAGGACTCGTGGTCGTGCCGATGACAGCCGACGAACACGATCGACTCGCGGCCGAGAGTCAGGGCGTCACGCACTTCGTCGGTCGAACGCTCGAACGATTCGGTTTTGCTCCGACACCGATCGATACCCTCGGCACCAGACGGCTTCATGAGGTCACCTCCCAGGTCATCAACGACACCTGGCAGCTCTTCGTCGATCTGCAAACCCTCAACCCTCACACCAAGGGGATGCGCCTCCGCCTCTCGGAGGCCCAGGACTCGGTCTTCGACCTGTTGCTCCCGAATCGTGTCGTCACCGACCGCATGGTCGTCGGCATCCAGGGCGGGCGAGGCAGCTTCAACGAGGACGCGGCGCGGTATTACATGAACCGGACGCCCGAGGTGCCGTGCGAGATCGTCTATCTCCACACCACCGAACGGGTGCTGCGCGCGCTGCACGAGGGCGAGGTCGATCGCGGAATCTTCGCCATTCACAACTCCGTCGGCGGAATGGTCGCCGAATCGGTGGCGGCGATGGCCCGCTATCGCTTTGCGATCGTCGAAGAGTTTGCGATCAAGATCTCGCACGCGCTGATGATCGCCGGTGGCGCCGATTTCTCGAAGGTCGACACGGTCATGACGCACCCCCAGGTGCTCAGTCAGTGCCGCACCAACCTCGAGAAGAAATACGCCAATCTCAGGCAGACGAGCGGCAGTGGCGACCTCATCGATCAGGCCAAGGTGGCCGAGCTTCTCGGCACGGGGGAGCTTGCCGACTCCATCGCCACCATGGGCAGCAGGATCCTTGCCGACCTGAACGGCCTGCGCGTTGTCGAGGACGACCTGCAGGACCTCGACGAGAACTTCACAAGCTTTCTGTGGGTCGAGCGACCCCGTCAGCGTTAGCCGGGAGCGACAGTCTGCAGGCCCCGCATCAGCGAGAGGAATTCCGGGAAGGACAGACTCTGCTCGGCGTCTGAACGTGCCTTGTCGGGATCCGGGTGCACCTCGATGAGGAGGCCATGTGCGCCCGCCGCACGCGCCGCCTTGGCCATCGGGGCGACGTAGGCGCGGTGGCCTGTGCCGTGGCTCGGATCGACGATGACGGGAAGGTGGGTCAGCTCGCGCAGCACGGGTATCGCGCACAGGTCGAGGGTGTTGCGCGTGCTCGTCTCGAAGGTTCGGATGCCCCGCTCGCAGAGCATGACCTGCTGATTCCCGATCGCGAGGATGTACTCGGCCGCGCCCAGCCACTCGTCGATCGTGCTCGAGAGACCGCGCTTGAGCAGGATCGGGCGATCGACCTTGCCGAGTTCGCGCAAGAGGTCGAAGTTCTGCATGTTCCGGGTTCCGACCTGGAGGACGTCGACCAGCTCGGCCATACGCCTGACCTGGTCGACAGCCATGACCTCGCTGATGATCGGCATCCCCGTGGCCCTGCCGGCCGCGGCGAGCAGTTCGAGGCCTTCCCAGCCGAGCCCCTGGAACGCGTATGGCGAGGTTCGGGGCTTGAACACTCCCCCGCGAAGGATCTGCGCGCCGGCCTCGCGGACCGCACGCGCGGTGGCATTGATCTGGTCGGCGGACTCAACCGAGCAGGGTCCCGCCATCACGAGGAAACCGCCGCCGCCGATCAGCAGGTTGCCGACCGGGATCACGGTGTCGTCGGAGCGAGCGCCCCGCCCCGCGAGACGGTAATTCTTCGACGCCTTGGCCGTCGGACGAGGTGGCGCAACCGTTTCCGACGCGACAGCGTCGGCGGGTAGGGGAACCAGCGGCGTCGCATCTCCCGGTTGAACGTCACCGGTGGTGGTCGTCGCCGGATAGCTGCCGAGCACCTTGAGGTGCAGCGCGGTGGACCGAAGGTCGTCGAGCGCATCGGCGGTCCGCGGATCCGCGATGTTGCCCTCGAAATCGATGAAGAACATGTACTCGAACGGCCGGCCGGGGCGTGGACGCGATTCGAGCTTCGTCATCGAGTGCCCGCTCGCCGCAAGGACGCCGAGCGACCGCATCAGGGCGCCGTGCTCGTGCCGGGTGACCAGGATCAGGCTGGTCTTGCACGGTGCAGTGAGTTCGACCGCGACAGGATGCAGCGCGAGGACGACGAAACGTGTGTAGTTCTCGGCGTGGTTGGCGATGCCGTGTCGAAGCACCACCAACCCATGCGCGGCGGCTGCCTCGGGCGCGCCGATCGCAACGTGGGTGGCATCGCCCCCGGCGCGCACCAGCCGCATCGCGGCACCGGTCTCGACATGCACGAGCTGGGACGCGTTGGGGAGCGTCTCGAGGAATCGTGAGCACTGCTCGAGACCGTCGACCGCGGCCACGACCTGGCTGATCGCTCCGAGCGGAATGTCACTGACACCGCACAGGCAGTAATCGACGCTCGACGTCTCCTCGCCGACGATCGACACCTCGTTCTCGCGAAGCAGATCGTAGGTCTCGTCGACACTTCCGGCCGCGGTGTTTTCGATCGGCAGAACCGCGAGGTCCACGTCCCCTGCGTTCAAAGCGTCGACCGCCGCCTGGTAGGTATGGGTCACGACGAGGTCGCCGTCGACGTCTCGCGCCGACAGGTACTTCTGCGCTGCGAGGAAGCCAAACGACTGGTCGCCGCGCACGGCGACGCGAAGTGCCACCTCGCGGTGCGCCCCTGAGCGACTTGCGACCTGCCTGCTCACCGATTCGGCGAGGAGTTCGCGGTAGATCCGGCGGACCAGGTTGACGGGCGCGCCCTCGGTCCGTGCGATGTGCTCGACGGCCGCGAGCACCTGGCGTTCGCGGTCGGAGTCTCGGATCGCGGCGTCGGATGAGGCCTTCTCGGTGGCGACGTGGGCGACGACCCGGAATCGCTCCGCGATCAGCTCAACGATCCGCTGGTCGAGGTCGCCGAGACGATTTCGAAGAATGAGCAGTTCGCCGTCGGGCTCAGGCACGCTGCGAGTGTACGGACGACGCCCAGGTACCGGTCGCGACATCGAGCGCGGCCGATTCGAGCTGGCGGAGGGTTCGCACCTCGTGCACGGAATCGCAGCTGCGCGCGTACAGGGCCATCACCGAGTCGCCGGTGTCCCAGTGTTCACGGCGTTCGGGGTTGAGCCAGTGCACTTCCCGGACGGCTCTCGCCATCGCGGCCAGCCCGGCAGCGTTCGCCGCACGGTAGTTGCTCCTGGCGTCGCCGGTGATCACCAGGCTGGACCTCGGGGTCAGCGCCGACGAGAAGCGGGTGGCGAAGACGCTCCACACGCGACCGTAGTCACTGTGACCGTCATCCCACACGACGTCGGTTCGAGCGAGCACGTGCCCCGGCATCAGCGCTCCCTGCGCATCCGCGACGATTTGGGTCACCTCGTCCACGCCGTCGACGAAGGCGAAGCAACGCAGGGCCGAAAACTCGGCGCTCATGGCGCTCATGAGCGCCAGGGTGAATCGCGCGAACTCCGCCACCGAGCCGCTCACGTCACAGAGGACGACAAGCTCGGGCCGCGTCGTCCGCGGCCGGCGCCACAGCGGCTGGACGGGAACTCCGCCGGTGGACAGCGAGCGGCGGATGGTGCGCCGAACATCCAGCCGCCCGCGCCGCGTGAAGCGCCGCCGGCGAGCCCCTCGTACTGCGAGCTTCCGAGCCAGCGGCCGCAGGGCTCGTTGCAACGCCGCAATGTCGGACGGGCTCGCGCCCAGGATCGGCACGTCCTCGAGATTTGCCGAGGATCTCGGGATGCCGCGGCCGTCCCGGAGGGACCGCCGGTCGAGGCGACGGCGCACTTCCTGCGCGAGCAGGCGGCGAAACTCGTCGACCCGAGCCGCGATTTCCGCTGGGCCGAGCGCGGCTGCGATCGCTGAATCGTCGGTGACAGCGGCGCCCTCGCGGAGGGCGCGTTGCAGGATCCGGGCAAGGTCGAGCCCGCGAAGCACGCGGTACAGGAGCGCGCGCTCGGAATCCTGAGATCCCGATCCGAACCCCGCGAGCTGGTCAACCGCCCTGGGTGCGAGCGCGCGCAGCGCGTCGGTGTCGTCGTCCCGCAAAGCCGCCGCGAGCTCCTCGAGGAGCGATGTCGACGCCGTCTCCCCGATCGTGGGCGACACCGAACTGGTTGTGCTCGCGGGTCCGGCCGGGAGCATCACCTCCGTCGCGGCGTCGTTGACGACAGTGGCCATGAGGGCGTCGAAGATCCGTTCAAAGGTGTCGACATCGTCCTGTCGTTTGATCAGCGTCGCCCGGAGCGCGGCGCGGACCTCGCCTCGATGTCCGGCGTTCATGATCTCGAGCGCACGCGCCGCATCGATAGCCTCCCCCGTTGAGACAGGAACCCCCGCGTGGCGGAGCGCTGAGGTGATCCTCAACACGACGCCGCCGACGACGTCCGACCCACGCATGCAGCGATTCTGCGCTCGCGCAGAATCGGCGGGGTCGAGATGCGACGTTCAACATCTGCGTGCAAGATCTCTGTCATGGACGCCAGAGCCGGACGGCTGCAGCTGGGACTCCTGCTCCCGCACCGGGCAGGATCGCTCCCGCCCATGTCCGTCCTGGCGGCTCGCGCGGGCTGGCAGGCGCTCTGGGTGCCGGTTGGCTCGGCGTGGCCTGCGGACTCGGCTGCGACCGGTATTCGCATCGGGTGGGTCGTCGACGATGGCGCGGGGCGTGCGCTCAACCCCGGTTCGGATGTCTGGATGCGCGCCAGCGCTGCAACGCCTGCCGCGGTCGCCGCTCGACGCGCCCTGACGCCCGACGGCTACGACGTCTCGGCAGATGCGGTCGACGCCGCCGCAGCGGCTGCGATGCGAGCGGCGGGCGCGGTTCCCGTGTTCGGGCCGGCACCCGTCGGAGCGCTCCTCGCGCTGCTGCGTGACGTTGCGGGAAGGAGCGCCGTCTGCCTCCCGGCGTCTCCGGGGCGAACGCTGGCTGAGGCACACGCGAGGCTCGCCGGCGATCCGGATTTGCGGGCTGAAGCCGAGGCTGCCCCGGGGCTCGTCGGGACCCTCGAAGACTGCCAGCAGACCGTTGCCGTGCTCTACGCGGCGGGCATGCGCGAGCTTCGGCTCCACCTCCCCGGAACGCCGGATATCCCGGACGTGATCGCGCAGATGTCGACGCTTGGCGGCGACCTCCTCAGCGGACTGGAGGCGGGATCGCCTCGCTCGGCGGCTCCCGCCGCTCCGACGGGTTGGGGCGGCCGCGCCTGACCCGTGATCACTTGACGTGCCCCCGATGACGAGCCTAACCTTCGAGTGTTCGTAGAGCGCCACAATGTGCGCATACCGCACAAAGGTCATTAGGCGAGGATAAGGTCGTGCCCACGTATGTCACTCGTTTCGGCGCGTTGGAGCAGTACGAGAAAGGGGGCGTCGAGATCATCGACGATGATCCCAGGCGTTACACCTTCTCGAACGTGTTCGACGTCGCTGCGCACTCGCGGCCGTACGAGAAGGTCGCGGTTGGCAAGAATCGCCAGTACGTGCTCGAAGCCATCCGCGCGGAAGGTGAGTCGGAGTGGCGCGGCACGGCGCACGACGAGTTCGCACTGGTCATGGATGGAGAGGTGGAGGTCACCCTCCATCGGCTGTCGCCGGACGAGGAACCGCCCGACGGAACGCAGGGCTCGGTGCGCCTCGGTCATGAGCCCACCGGGCCACGCATGGGGCGCGTCGTCGCCCGCCGCGGGCACATGACCCTGCTGCCCGTGCACGCGGCGTATCGGTTCCGCGCTGACAAGCCCTCGGTCGTTCTGCTGCAGACCATCGAAGGCGCAGACACCGTGTATCGATGGGGAGAGATCTGCCAGACTCACTGAGGCTGGTCGACGCAGTGATGGGAGTCACAAGCAAATGACGCTGCTCATGGACACCGACGTCATCGCGAGCGAGCCGAACGCGCATGGGTATGCCGAGTTCACCCTGGGCGAGTTTCACTTCCGGCGTGATGAGTACTTCGTGTACGTCAAATGGCCCACGGGCAGCCACGTGATGTCCGTGGACGCCTTCCTCCGAGCGATGCAGCGGGACGTCGCCTGGAACTTCTTCTACGGCATCGTCAATTTTGACGGCGTGGTCGGCACCGTCAACCACTACGGCACCGTCGACCTCTTCGCCGGCCGCTACAATGACGCCTACCGCAAGGCGGAGATGGATCACGTCGAGAATTTTCCGAGCGAGAACATCAAGGCAACCTTCGAGCGGATGCTCGCCGACTGGACCAACGCTTCGTTCGATCCATTCGCCTCGCCCGAGGAGACGGGCAGCGCCTTTGGTGACAAGAACGGCAGTAACATCGCAGCCGTGACCCGGCGGCGGGTCGCTTCCAAGCGCATGGTCTCGTGCGACGACGACGAGCAGCTGCGCACCGACGCCACCCATCCCATCAACCGCATGTTCGCCGACGTGCCGCAGGACAGCCCGGAGGTCGAAGCCGAGCCCGGTTTCGAGTCGGACGTGAAGGCGTACAACCTTTTCGCGTACCTCTCCCGATCCGACGTCACCTGGAACCCATCGGTGGTGAGCGTCTGCAAGGACAGCCTGTATTGCCCCACCACCGAGGAGTACATCCTTCCGATCATCCATGGCAACGACAGGGTGGAGTGGTTCCTCCAGCTCAGCGACGAGATCATCTGGGCGGTCGAGGATCGTGACACCGGAGCAGCCCGAAGCCGGGTCGTCATGAAACCAGGCGACGTGGCGTCGATGCCGGCGAACATCCGGCACCAGGGCTATTCGCCGAAGCGGGCGATGCTGCTCGTCTGGGAGAACGCCGACGCAGCGCTTCCGGAGCTGTACGCGACCGGCAAGCTGCCCAGCCACCCTGTGGACTTCTGATCGGGGCCTCCGTGGGGCTCGACGAGCAACTGCCTTCACGAGCACGTCTCGACCCGGCCGGCCTCCGGACACGTCTCTTCATCGGCGGGCAATGGGTCGATGCGACGGAAGGGGGCGAGATCGACGTTCTCGACCCGCACGATGGTTCGACGATCACGCGCATCGCCGAAGCGCGCGCGACCGACGTCGACCGCGCCGTGGATGCGGCGGAGCGCGCCTTTCCCGCGTGGTCGGCTACGGCTCCCGCCGAGCGTGGCCGGATCCTGCTCCGGCTGGCCGATCTCGTCGAGGACAGCCTCGCCGAACTGGCCAGGCTCGAGACCGTCGACACCGGACACCCGATTCGCGACACGACCCGGCTCGATGTTCCGCGGACGGCGGCGTGGTATCGGTATTTCGGGGGAATGGCCGACAAGCACGAAGGGTCGGTGGTCCCGGTCGAGTCGGGATTCCTCAACTACCTGCTTCGCGAGCCCATTGGCGTGGTGGGCCAGATCGTTCCGTGGAACTTCCCGCTGATGTTCACGAGCTGGAAGCTGGGGCCGGCGCTCGCCGCAGGCAACGCTGTGGTGATGAAGCCGAGCGAGCTCACTCCACTCAGCACGCTCCGCCTCGCCGCGTTGATGCAGGAGGCCGGCGTCCCCGAAGGCGTGGTCAACATCGTGCCTGGGTATGGCAATTCGGCTGGTTGGGCAATCGCGACGCATCCACGGATTCGCATGCTGTCGTTCACCGGGTCGACGGCTGTGGGGCGACGGCTTGTCGAGGCAAGTGCGCCGACTCTCAAACGCCTCCACCTCGAGCTCGGTGGCAAGGGCGCGAACATCGTGTTCGAGGACGCGAACCTCGAGGAGGCGGTCAACGGATCGGCCTTCGCGATCTTTCACAACCAGGGCCAGGCGTGCATCGCCGGATCGAGGTTGCTACTGCACGAACGCATCGCCGACCGTTTTCTCGATGCTTTCCTGAAGGTGGCCACGGGCATTCGCATCGGAGACCCGCTCGACATGACGACCGAGATGGGGCCGCTGACATCGGCGCTGCATCGCGACCGGGTGCTCGGCTATGTCGACGTGGCGCGTGCCGAAGGCGGGGAGATCCTCTGCGGTGGCGAGGCTCCCAGCGCACCCGAGCTCGCCGCCGGCTACTACGTGCAACCGACAGTGGTCCGGGCCCGTCCGGACGCGACCGTCAGCCAGGAGGAGGTGTTCGGTCCCTTCGTCGTGGTCACGACCTTCCGTGACTCCGATGAGGCGTTGCAGATCGCCAACTCGACGCAGTACGGGCTTGGGAGCGGGCTCTGGACCAATGACCTTGCGCGAGCGCACCGGATGGCCCGGCTCCTGCGCTCGGGGATGGTGTGGGTGAACGCCTACAAGCGCGTCTCGCCCGCCTCGCCCTTCGGCGGTGTGCAGGGATCGGGCTACGGTCGCGAGATGGGATTCGAGGCGATGCACGAGTACACCCAGCCGAAGTCAGTGTGGATCAATGTCGATGCACAGCTCCCGATCTGGTATCCGCGCCCGGACCTCGGGCAATGACCTACGCGTTTACCTGGACGGCGCTTCCGTCGCGAGTCGTCTTCGCCGCCGGCGCTGTGCGCCGCGTCCCCGACGAGGTCGCCCGGCTCGAGAAGCAGCGGGTGCTGGTGATCGGCAGCGGCTCGTCAACCTCGCGCACGCTCGATCGCCTGCGTGAGGGTCTTGGTGTTCGGTTTGCTGGGGAGGTGCGCAGCGCGGCGCAACATGTTCCGTCCGCCATCGCTGACGACGCGATTCGTGCGGCTCGCGGCGGCGGCGCCGACATCGTCGTGACTGTGGGGGGTGGCTCCGCGACCGGGCTCGGTAAGGCGGTTGCAGAGGCCTGCGATCTCCCGCTCATCGCAGTGCCGACCACCTACGCGGGATCCGAGATGACCCCGATCTGGGGTCGCACCAGCGACGGGCGCAAGCAGACGTGGTCGGATGCGCAGGTGTTGCCTCGCACGGTCGTGTACGACCCGGAGTTGTGCGTCGGGATGCCCCCCCGGCTGGCGGCCGCTTCCGGCATGAACGCGCTCGCCCATTGCCTCGAAGCGCTCTGGTCGGCGGGCGCCAATCCGATCACGAGCGCTCTGGCACGCGAGGGTGGCCGCCGCCTGACGCACGGGCTCGCGCGCGTGGTGGAGGACCCGAGCGATCTCGGCTCACACGCCGACAACCTGGTCGGGGCCTGTCTTGCCGGCGTCGCGCTCGCGCAGGCTGGTGCGGGAATCCACCACCGAACGTGCCACGTTCTCGGGGGCGGATGGAATCTGCCGCATGCTGAAACCCACGCTGTGGTGCTGCCCCATTCGACCGCGCTCGTGGCGGCGCGCGCGCCCGAAGCGATCGTCGAGGCCAGCCGGTTGCTCGAGGCCGACGATCCATCCGTCGCCGTTTTCGCGCAGCTTCACCGACTCCGGCTGCCGGTGTCGCTCTCCGCGCTGGGCATGCCCGAGGACGGGCTCGATGAGGCGGCTCGCCGCGTCATGGAGGCCAGCGGCGACGACCCGCTCGTCTCGGATGAGGGCGCCGTTCGGCGGATGCTGGGCGACGCCTTCGTTGGGCGCCCGCCACGGCCGCTGGCCGTAACCGAACCTGTTCGAGCGCGAGGGCTGATGCATGGCTGAGCGCTTCCGCGACCCAGCGGATGTCCTGGAGCGGCTTCGAGCCGCCGGCTACCTCGCCGACGAATCGATCGCCTCGGTGGTATTCCTTGCCGATCGACTCGAGAAGCCGGTGCTCGTCGAGGGTCCTGCCGGGGTGGGGAAGACCGAGCTCGCCAAGACGCTGGCGGCGGTCACCGAGGCACGGCTGCTGCGGCTGCAGTGCTACGAGGGCCTCGATGAGAGCCGCGCCCTCTACGAGTGGAACTATCGCAAACAACTGATGCGAATCCAAGCTGGGGGCGGCGTCCCGGATGCCACCGGTGGCTGGGAGGACATCGAAGCCGACATCTTCAGCGAGCCGTATCTGCTCGAGCGCCCACTGCTCGCGGCGATCCGGGCACGCGACGACGTCGTGCTGCTGATCGACGAGGTCGACCGCGTCGAGGTCGAGACGGAGGCGCTTCTGCTCGAGGTGCTCGCCGAGTTCCAGGTGACCATCCCGGAGCTCGGGACCATCACCGGCATCCGGCGCCCGTTCGTGGTCCTTACCAGCAACAACACCCGCGAGCTCAGCGAGGCGCTGCGTCGCCGGTGTCTCTTCCTCGCATTGGACTACCCGACGGCCGAGCGCGAGCGCGAGATCCTGCTCGCTCGCATTCCGGGTATCGAGGATCGGCTGGCGCGCCAGGTTGCACGGGTGGTTCGCGCAGCACGCCGTCTCGACCTTCGCAAGACGCCCTCGATCGGCGAGTCGATCGACTGGGCGCGAGCGTTGATGGCGCTCGGTCACGTCGATATCACCCAGGCAGCGCTCGCCGAGACACTTCCGGTGTTGATCAAGTCGCGTCCGGATCTCATCACCGCCGCGCGCGAGCTCAACGCGGGGGAGCGCGCCGGCCGCGACGCGCCGGCCTGACGGGTTGTCGCGGCGTCACGGTTGTTGCGCGTAGACACCGGTGAGGTCGAGCTCGGTCCCCCCGGCGCACGCCAGATGCAACGCACCACTCGTCGAGGCATCCGGGTTGACCACCACCGTTCTCTCGGCCGGGATCCAGCGTCCGTTGACCGCCAGGGTGATAGCCTGCGCCGGCAGCGGCGCGGCGAACTGCAGCGTGATCGTGGCTCCCGTCGAGACCGCGACGTCCGTCGTCGATCCATCGCAGATCAGCGTGCGAGAGCCGGTGATGACAGAGACAGCCCCCTCCAGCTGGAAAGGCTGCGCCGCGGCCGCCATGTATGCGCCTTCGACACTTGCAAAGGTCGCGCCGAGCCGGAAGAGGTGAGGGCTGATATCGCCGAACCACGCCCAACGCTGCAGCACCGCGAGCGCATCGGGGGAGAAGTGACCTGGGTGCGGGGTCAGCGTGTAGAGGTACGTGTATCCCTGCCCGGGCAGCCCATTGAGCAGTCTCGGCGTGACGATGATCTGGACGAGCATGATGCCTCGCCTGCGAGCGTAATACGGCACCGCCGGTGACCACTGGAGTCCGTCGAAGACGATGAGATCCTGCGGCCGCGTCCCCGCGTCGACCTCACGCGCCTGGGGCAGGACGTTCGACGGATCCGGTGTGGGAGCCGTGTAGCTCGACGCCAGGAAATCGCGTTGCATGTAGAGGGTTGCTCCCAGCCAGGCCATGATCACCAGCATCGTCGCGACACGGAACGGAGCCGCGCGCCAGTGACGGATCACGCCGTCGAGCGCGTAGCCGGCGACGGCGGCAACCGCGGGCGTCACCGCGGCCAGGTAGTACGCCTGCACCGCGTACAGATTGATGAACGTAAACACGGGAAGGACGCCGGCAAGGATGATTCCAACCCACACGGCGCGCCGCTCGCGCAGAATCGCCATGAGGCACACGACCGTGAGTATCCAGAATGGCATGCCGGTGACCAGGGTGTCGAGCGGATGGAGGATCTTGCTCCACTGATGGGGATCCAGTCGCTGGCCCACGGAACCGAAGTTGAATCCGAACAGCGCCTCACTGGTCAACCAGCTCGTCGCCGGGCTCGCCGCCTTGACGTCGTCGGCGTGATGAGTCCAGAGCACGGCTGCAATCAGAGGGATGGCAAACAGCACGGCGGATGTGCGAAGACGTTCGCGTAGCCAGGGCCGCCACGGTGGTTTCGAACGCGCGCCCCAATACAGCAACAGCGGGACCATCCAGAACACCGCGCTGGTCACCTTGACGAGCATCGCGAGGCTGCCGAGGACGATTGCGAGCACCGCGAACCGCCGTTGCCGGCTGTCGATCCAGATCATGCCCGCCCAGACGTATCCGACCGAGAACGCCGTCGCCATGTACTCGATCATCGAAGCCCGGCTCCACCAGACATTGAACGGTGATGCAAGGAAAACGAGGACCGCGATGCCGGCGGCCGTGCGTGTCGAGAGATGGCGAACCAGCCCCCAGACTGCGACCGCGCTCGCGACAAAACAGATCACGCTGCTGACTCGCATCGCCCAGTCGGCGGCACCGCCAAGGTTCATGAGCACTGCGGCCATGGCCTGGAAGAGCGGAAACTCGAACGGGACCTGCCATGGCTTCCCGAGAACCGGGAGCTGCGGAAACAGCAGGTTGATTCCCTGCTGGTGATAGATCAATGCGGGATAGGCGGTCTCGGTCTGACGGAATGACGAGATTGCGAGCAGCGGCGCGTTCAGATTCGGAAGGCGCACGAGCAGTCCGACGGCCAGCATGGCGACGATGACCCCGGCCTCTCGCACGCCGGGGGCGGTCATGAGCCGCGGAATGCGACCGATGACCCTGCGCATGCGCGGATTCTAGGAGGGAGGCGTTCAAGGCTGACGATTCCGCCGATCGAGCGAAGGGCGCGGCCGGCACCGTAGGATGGCTGCCGATCCGCCGGCGGCGGCAGGGTCAGCCGCACCCACCGACAAGGAGACAGTCCATGCTCGCCTTCGCCCTATTCGGCACCAAAGAGATCATCGTGTACGTCGTCGTCGTCGTGATCGTGCTCATCATCATCGGCTGGTACGTGATGCGGGGACGCTCCCGGGTCTGACGTCACCACCGGGCGTTTCAGCCTCGTTCAGCGAGGCGCGAGGAACCGCAACCAGGTTGACGGTGTCAACACCGGCCAGTGTTGGACCTTCGGAGGTGGCACCGACGATGACTCGCTGTCGCCGGGTGACAACGACTAGTCAGCCTCAGCCGTCGACCAGCAAGCCCTTCAGCGGTCCCAGCAATCGCGCCGAGCGACGTGACACCGACGGCAGCGGCCGGAGCGGGTTCTCGTAGGGCGGTCGGGCGGTCACCGATTTCCGCCAGGCAGTCTCGATGACCTCGAGCGGATCGGCGCCGCGACAGTCCTGGTTGAGGTGCTCGCTCCACAACTGCTCGCGCACGCTGCGAGCTAATGCCGCGTCGTCGGTCACGACGTTGACCTCGGTGTCGTTGAAAAGAGAATGCTCGTTGAGATTCGCCGACCCCACCGTCAGCCAGCCGTCATCGACGATCGCCACCTTTGCGTGCACGTAGACCGGAGGATGCTGGCGGTGCACCGGGCCGACAGTCCCGACCAGCAGGCGGTGACGGTGATCGGCCGCCTGGAGCATGCCAAGCTGGCCGCGCGTGTCGTCATTTCCATTGTTCGGATGTCGCGGAAGGACAATGCAGAGCCGAAAGTCGTCGCTGGGAGGGTGCAGCAGCTTCTCACGGAGTATCGCGGTCACCTCGGGACTCCACAGGAACTGATTTTCGAGATAGATGAGCCGGCGCGCTCGTCGCAGCGCGCCCATGTAGGCCTCGAGAATGCTGAAGTCACCGCGAGGTAGCGGCTTGTACGTCCGCTCGGGAACCGTCCGGATGACCTGGACTCGGCTGTCCCCGGCGGCCGGCGGTGCGACCGCCTCGGGGAGCGTCTCCCCGGTCGTTGCCTGCCACCGCATCGCGAAATGCGCGCAGACATCCGCGACCGCCGGGCCCGCGAGCTGCGCCGCCGCATCGTGCCACCCCAAGGTGCCGCTGCGGCGGTGTGGAGAGCCGTCGTAC
>JBAPWO010000145.1:0-17801 GCA_049283735.1 Candidatus Dormiibacterota bacterium | reverse complement strand
GGCCGCGGGCGCCACGTCGAGCGGAGGGCTGGCCGAGTCACTCGGATGCTAGGATCCCGGCAGGTGGAGGACCTCGCTGCCGTGAGCCCGACGCCACGTGGATTGCTTGCGCGTTTTCTCAACGGGTCCGGCGTGGAGCTCGGGCCGGGTCATCACCCGATGCCCCTCCCCTTTCCGGGCGTCTCGGTCCGCTACGTGGACCGGTGGCAGCCCGAGGAGAACCTCGCGCTGTTCACGAACCTCGAGGCCGGGGCAACGTTTCCCAAGCCCGACATCGTCGCCAACCTCGATGTCGACCGCCTCTCCGCCCTCGCTGACGAGAGCCAGGACTTCGTGATCGCGAGCCATCTGCTCGAGCACCTTGCCGATCCGCTCACGCAGCTCGACGAGATTCACCGGGTCCTGAAGCCCGGTGCGGTCGTGCTTGTCTTTCTTCCCGATCGGCGCTATACGTTTGATCGCAAGCGGTCCGCGACGCCACTCACGCATCTCATCGCCGAGCATCGAGATCGGGTCACCGTTGTCAGTGACGAGCACATCGAGGATTACCTGCGAAAGACCGACGTCTGGGATCCCTCGTGGACGCCGGAGCAGGAGCGCGAACAGTTCGACCTGAACCGCCAGCGATCGATTCACGTCCACTGCTGGTCGGAGGACGAGTTCCTGCCGGTGCTCGAGTACACCGTCCTCGAGATGGGGATGAGCTGGGAGCTGCTCGACGCCATGTTTGTCGAAGACGTTCCCGGCGGATTTGAATTCGGATTCGTGGTGCGCCGCTCGTCGCTGGCGGCGGAGCCCGCCGTGATGGCGGAACACCTTCGACTCTCCTGGCAGGTGCTCGCGTCGAAGTCGCGCCAGCACGCCGAGGCTGAGCGGCAGATTGCCCGCCTCCGTGCGCTGCCGGGCTTTCCGCTGATGCAGCGCGCGTGGCGCATGCAGCGCCGGCTGCGCCAGGGTCTGTCCAAGGCTGTCGACGGGACGCGGGCGGCGACCGTGTTCTCGAGCGGACGTCGCTCGCTAGGCTTGCACCACCGCCGCGACCGCGCCCACGACGAAGATCAGGGCCAGATAGGCGAGCGAGTAGTGGAACAGCACCGCCGCAGCGTGTGATGACGCTTTCGCCCGAGCCCACAGCGCCAGCCCGAGATAGCAGCCGCCGAGCACACCGGCTCCCACCGTGTAGCCGATGCCGAGCATGAGCCCTGGGAGCAGGCTCGCAGCGATCAAGGCAACCAGGTACAGAAGGATCCGCCGGTGGGTCCGGGCGGTACCGATGATCCCCGGGAGCATCGGCACGCTCGCATTGCGGTAGTCGCGCCGAAGCAGGAGCGCCAGCGACCAGAAGTGTGGCGGGGTCCAGAGGAACACCAGCGCAAAGAGGACGAACGCCGGCCATCCGACGTTGTCCTGAACCGCCGCCCATCCGACCAGCGGTGGAAACGCGCCGGCGGCTCCGCCGATGACGATGTTGAGCGGTGTCCTGCGCTTGAGCAGCATCGTGTAGATGAGGACGTAGAACAGCCCGCCACCGAGCGCCAGCGCTGCCGCCAGAGTGTTCACGGCGACACTGAACACCACCACCGACGCGACGATCAGCGAGACCCCGAAGGTCAGCGCCTGCCACGGAAGAATGCGACCCGATGGGAGCGGACGGCTGCACGTGCGCGCCATCACCCGGTCGATGTCGCGGTCGTACCAGCAGTTGATCGCGCCGGAGCCCCCGGACGCGAGCGCGCCGCCGAGCGCCGCCCAGAAGAGCAGCGGGAGTGATGGAACGCCGCGCGCGGCGATGAACATGGTCGCGACTTCGGTGATGAGCAGCAGGACGATGATTCGCGGCTTCGCGAGGCTGATGTAGTCGCGAGCGTTGGCTCGGATGTCGGTCGACAAGCTCCGTGCGACCCCGCCGGCAGCGATGGCGTCCGGTGGGCTCATCGCGATGTCTGCGCTGGTTTGCATGCCCTCTCCTACGCGCTGCCGGTCCGCGATGTGCCCAGGAGCGTTGTGATCTCCGCATTGAAATCCGCAACACTCATGGTCCCCAGTCCTCCGAGCACGACATCGGCGACCTTGCCCTGCGTGCTGAGAAAGACCAGCGCCGGCGCCGATGGTATCCGGTAGTCGACGGCGAGCGTCGCATTGGTGTCTGCGATGCTGGGATATGGCACCCGCAATGCCGACTGAAACGCCAGCGCCGGCCGGGTCGTGTCGCGCAGGTCGATGCCCAGGAACGAGACGCCGCGAGCGGACCACGTCGCGAACGCAGTGTTCAACGCGGGCTGCTCATCGTGGCACGGCCCGCACCACGATGCCCAGAAGATGAGCACCACGGGATGGCCGCGCAGCGAGGTGATGCTCACGTCCTTCCCGGCGAGCGTTGGACCGCCGGACGCGGTGACCTGCTCCGACGGGGCCGATGCCACGTGGGGCGCACCGCAGGCGGCGACGAGCACGGCGACCGCGCAGCCGAGCACGACAGTCCGAGTGCCGCTCACGGTTGCGGAACCACCGCGTTCGTCGCGGATCGGTCATCGACCTCGAACCACCGGACTCCCAGGTACAGCAGGGCGATCAGGAAGGGCGTGCCGCCCGGGACCCACATCACGCCGGCGGCGATCTCCTGGTCCCCGAGCAGGCTGAGTCCCCCGGTTGACGCCGGGTACGCGTACAGAGGACTGGTCGCGTATGCGATCACGATGGCGAGACCCCAACTCACGAACATCCCGAGCAGAACCACCACCGCGCGCCCGAGCAGTGACAGCCGCCCGGTTGCCTGGAGCGGGCTGATCACCTGGTCCCAGAACAACAACCCGACGACGAGAAAGGTCAGGTGCTCGAGATCGTGTACCGATGCGATCCGCAGCGTGGCGTTGTAGATCGCCGGCACGTGCCACACGAGGAGATCGACGCTGAACGCGAGGACGACCACCATCGCCGCTCTCGGGCCGGCGTGAAGCACACGCATGACCCGCGCGGGCCACGTCCCGTTCACGGCGATCGGCCGTCCCTGCGCGGCGAGATAACCGGCCCAGGCAGTGCGGAAGGGGTCGGCGAGCAGGATGAGCGGCGGCGCGATGAGCAAAAGGAGCACGTGCTGGACCATGTGATCCCACTGCAGCGTGGTGTCGAAGAACGAGATCGGTGACACCAGTGCGAGCAGCAGCGCCCCGATGCCGAGCGCAAACGCGGTGTCGCCGTTGTCCCAACCCGTCCCCCGCCCCAACGCCGCCGAAGCCGTTCGCCGTCCGCGCCAGTACAGGTACGCGGCCGTCACGCTGCCGACGATCGGTACTGGTTCGAAACTCCAGTCGAGCGGGGGCGAGAGCATGCCCGTTGCTTACGTTACGAACTCGACCAGCGCGTACACCGCGAAAGCGACGACCGTGATGTACGACCACTGTTCCACGACCGCCCGCGCCTGGACCGAGGTGATCGGCGCGGTGCCCCGGATGTGCCCCATCACGAGGCTCATGGTCCAGAGGCCGACGATGATGAACTCCGAAAGGACTACCCCATACCAGACCGTCGAGATATCGATATACGTTCCGTTTCGGATGTCCCAGCCGAACTGGTACATCAGGAAGATCCGCACCGCTCCGGTGAGCACCACGAACGCCAGCGCAAGCCAGAGCAATCCGTTGATGGATCGTGTCGCAGTTCCGCGAGCCACCGCCATCGAGATCGCCCAGAGCGCCAGCAATGCGACGACGGGGACCAGAAGCGCAACTAAAGCAAGCACCTCTGGTGGCGACGTGACATTGCTCGGATGCCACATTCCTCCGAAGTTATTCGCGCGAAGATATAAAAAGGTAAAGAGGAACGTCAACTGCAGCGTGGTGTTCGCACCCAACATTAGGCGCGAAGCGAACATCAACGTCCGCTCACCGCCCGCGACCTCTTGGACAATGGTCAGGCCCGTCGGGCTTGCGGTGTCACTCATCGTCAGACTCCACTCAAAGCCGGCGCGCTGGACCCAATGTCAGTGGCAGGCTTGCCGGTGTCGTAGTTGTATGGAAGTGACCAGGCCGTCGGTACCTTGTCGAAATTGAAGAGCGGAACCGGAGTCGGCAGCTGCCACTCGACTCCGAGGGATTCCCAGGGGTTGGCCGTAGCTGGTGTTTTCTTCATCGCCGCCTGCCAGATCAAGATTCCAAGGAAAAGAGCCATCGACGCACCGAGGCCGAAGGCGAAGACAGAAGCAGAGATGTTGAGCGGTTGCAGATACGACGCGTAGCTGATGACTCGGCGTGTCATGCCCATGATCCCGACCGCGATCAGCGAGATGAACGTGCCGTTGAACGTGAAAAACACCGCCCAGAACTGGAACTTCAGGAGTTTGGTGTCCATAGACAGCCCTGTCATCTTCGGCAGGTAGTACACGATCCCTGCCATGAGCGCGAACACCTCTCCGCCCATGATGGTGTAGTGGAAGTGCGCCTGGACAAAGTAGCTGGCATGCAGCGTGAAATCACTCGGTACGTCGGAAAGGAAGACTCCGGTAAATCCTCCGATTAGGAAGTTGAAGAAGAAGGCGCAAATGAAGAGCATGGGGGTGCTGAAGCGTGTCCGTGCCCGCCACATCGATCCCAGCGCAATCAAATAGATGATGCCAGTCGGAACTGAGATCAGCTCCGTGGAGAACATGTAGAAGGGACGCACCGCCGGCGCCAGGCCGCTGACAAACAGGTGGTGCTGCCAGACGGTGAAGCTCAGGAGACCGACCCCGACCATCCCGCCGATCGAGACCCGGTACCCCCAGAGCGGCTTACGGGTGAAAGCGGGCAGCATCTCCATCACCAGGCCGAATGCCGGGATGACGAAGATATAGACCTCGGGGTGGCCGAAGAACCAGAAGAGGTTGTCCCAGAGGTAGGGAGAGCCGCCGCCCGCAGGCACGTAAAACGTCATCTGGAATGAGCGATCAATCGTCTCCATCAGCACTGCGCCGATCAGGGCCGGAGCGGCGAGAAGGCCGAGGAACGAGGTGACCAGCACTCCCCAAACGAACACCGGCATCCGACTCAATGGCATACCCGGGGCGCGTTTGGTGAAGATCGTCGCGATCATATTGAGTCCCGATAGGCCGATCGAGAGACCGATCAAGGCGAATGCCATCAGGTACGAGTCCATGCCGAGCACGTTCTGGTCAGAGAGCGGCGCGTAGCCAGTCCAACCGGTCGTGAAGCCACCGAGGAAGACGGTGGAAAGCAGGATCAGGCCCGCTGGCGGCAGGAGCCAGAAGGTCAGCGCCTCGAGACGTGGGAACGCCATATTCCGCGACCCGATCATGATCGGGACGAAGTAGTTGCCGAAGGGCCCGATGATCGCTGCCGACGCCATGAAGATCATCAGGGTGCTGTGCAATCCGACCAGGGTCAGGTACGACTGCGGTGTGGCAACGGTTGGCTGCGGGGTGAGCAACTCGGACCGGATGAACATAGCGCCCAATCCTCCGATGAAGAGGAAGGCGAGAATCATCATCAGATACTGCAGCCCAATGACCTTATGGTCGGTCGTCATCCTGAAATAACGCGACAGGCCCCCCGATTCCCCATGGAGGTAGGCGTTGTCCTCCTCGGTCGGCTTTGGCCCTCCGAGCAGCCGGTTGATCGGATAGTTCAGGAATCCCATCCCAGCGAGGAACCCGACCGTGCTCAACGCGTAGCCGAGCAGGATCCCGGAGTCCGATCCAAGCGAGTTGTCAATCCCTTGCGTATACGCGATCGCTACGCTACCGATGCCCCATCCAACGAAGAACCCGACGATCGCGCCGATCACGCCCAGGAGCAACCCCCACTCGTGAAGACGCCGAGACAGACTCGGGGGCGGTGACAGTGTCGGTCGCGCCGGGGCTACAGCGTCCACATCTGCTTCCTCTCGTGTGCTTGCGGATCGAACATGGTCACCCCGCGTAAATTGGCGGATTCGGTTCGTAGGTATGGCTGTACGGGGGTAGGAACTTCATGACCGGGGCATCGAGCGCCGTCTGCTGCTGAATCCAGGCGGCGAAATCCGACGCGCTGACAACCATGGCGGTGTTGTCTGCCATGTTGCCGTGCCAGAGGCCGCAGAGCTCGGTGCACTGGACCCGGTAGGTCCCGATCTCGGTTGGGGTCGCGGTCGCGACGTTGTCGTTGAGCGGCACTGCGTCCGCCTTGACACCGAGCGCGTAGAAGTTGAAAGAGTGAACGACGTCGAGGGAGGTGACGTGGAACTGGATCTTCTGGCCGACCGGCAACACCAGTTGCGACGTCTCGATTCCTCCATATGCTGGATACCTATATGTGAACCACCATTGCTGCGCGATGACCTGAACCTCGAGAGGCTGGCTCGTTGACGTGGGCAGCGGAAGCGCAGCGGATACGGTCGAGATCCCAGCTCCCGGTTGCTCGATGGCGAGCTCGACGGTCCCGTACGTCGCGAGGAGAAGTACCAGAACCACGCTTGTGGCAATCCAAGTGACCTGAATGCGAGCGTTTCCCCTCAGGTCCTCGGCCGACACCTCGCGCTGGGATGCGGCAGTCCGATTCAACACAAGCATGAAGTAGAGGCCCATCAGAACCCCGAAGAAGATCGGCCACCCGACCATTGCGAGGACCCTGATGACGGTGCTCTCGTCTGACGCGAGGTCCGACGCCTGCCCCGGTGGGATTGGCCCCAGGGCCAAGCCGACATCACCAACGATAGAAACGATGAGCCAGACGACAAGTCCCAAGCGGCCGGCGGTTGCTCGATTCCTCATCGCTCAGCCGACCTGCAACTCGCCGGCCATGTAGCCGAGGGTCGACATAGGCCCACCATTTCCATAGAGCGTGCCTGCGGCGCAGGGCACGAAACACTGCCAGCGGAAGAGGCCGCTCTTGTCCGGGACGACGAAGTCGAACTGCACGACGTTGGTGGCACCCGCGGGCGCGTTGGCGGCCACGCCCTCCAGCGGGACGTTGACCCCCAGGTCGGGGATGGTGAATGAATGACCGGGTCCGGGGTTGTTGGGATCGAGCGCGCTCATCACCTTGCCGTTGACGGTCATCTGGTTGTTGATCGTGCCTCTCACCAGCGAGAAATACGGATTGCGCAACCCGGATGAGCCGTCCTGCTGGTTGATCGTCATGTGCACGACCGCCCCGGCCGGCACCTTGAGATAGGTGGTCGGCAGGTAGCCCACCCAGTTGGGATGCGCCCCATTCCCCTGGCCCTCATTGCCGACAGCGGCGACCGTCGTGAGCGTGATGCTCACCACCGGACGCCCCTGCAGGGACGTCGACGTCGTGCTCGCGGTGATCTGCGGCGGCCTGGGATTGAGAAAGCGCGT
Source organism: Candidatus Dormiibacterota bacterium (assembly GCA_049283735.1). Classification (GTDB taxonomy): domain Bacteria; phylum Chloroflexota; class Dormibacteria; order Aeolococcales; family Aeolococcaceae; genus Palsa-851. The sequence goes on along the minus strand of JBAPWO010000145.1, from coordinate 10,489 downwards.
CACGAAGAATCCGACAGCCACCGCCGCCACGACCACGCCGGCCACGAGGATCCAGAATCTCGATCGCATGGTTGCCTTACCTCTCTGTGTTCACGACTGGGGCAATGGCGGTCACGACGACGTGAATCAGGAGGGGCACCGGTAGCGTCGCGTGGGAACGGCCACCACGCGGAGCGAGTGCGCTTCGCCAGGCCCCCGACGCCACACGTGAGATGAATCCGGGCACCAGTTCTCCACTCAACGGGCTGCCGGTTCGTGCTGAAGGCGACATGATCGCGGTGTTAGGGGGGTTCCGTCAAGCCCCTCGTTTGGCAGGACCTCCCGCGTCCCTGACGTTCGACCGGCGACCCGGTGAGCGTGCGACCGTGTACCTCGGCGGTTGACCGATCTCGCATGCCGCCGCGACCACACCAATCCAGGTGCGGAGGGCACCGTCGGTCAGGCGGCATCCTCGGCATTGCGGACCAGACTCACAGACGCAGATGCGTTGACAGGCCCGCCTGCCGGCGCCGGCGCGTTGATGGGCTCGCCCGCAATCTCGCGCAGCGTCCGCCCGTTCATCCGAACCCTGACCCAGGCCGCAACCAGTGCGATCACGCTGAGCAGCAGGACGATCCCGACCGCGAGTGTGGAGACATTGAGGAGCTTGAGGCCCGAGACGAGCAGCACGGCGCTGAGCGCTCCTCGGATGAACAGCGTCGGGGCATACGACGAGATGGTCGCTCCGATGAGCACACCGGGAAGACTGCCGATGAGGATCGACGCGGTCAGTCCGAGCTTGAAGTCCCCAAACAGGATGTGGGCGATGGCAGCCGCCCCCACCATGGGGATCGCCTGAGCGAGGTCCGTACCCACCATCTGAGATCCGCGCAGGCGGGGATACAGGAAGAGCAGCAGGACGATGACCAGGGTGCCCGACCCCACCGAGGTGATCCCGACGATGAAGCCGATCGACGCCCCGATCGCCAGCGTCGGGACCTTCTTGACGCGCAACGCGTCCTCGACCCCGCCGGCCTGTCCACTCCTGCGGTCCAGGTACATCTTGAAACCGAGAGCGGCGACGGCGACGAGCAGGATCGCTCCTAGCGACACGCTGACGATGCTTTGAATCCGAGTCCCGTCGCCGACCCACTTGAGGAAGGAGACCCCGAGGAAAGCGGCGGGCACCGATCCGATGGCGAGCCACGCGACCAGAGCCCAGCGCACCGTCCCGCGCCCGGCGTGGACGGCGGCACCGACCGGCTTCATCACCAGGGATGCGACTAGGTCGCTTGCCACAGCCGCGACCGGCTGGACGTGGAACAGCAGGACGAGCACCGGGGTCATGAGCGCGCCGCCACCCATCCCGGTGAGCCCGACCGCGCAGCCGACGATCAGTCCGGCCAGTGCGATGTAAAGGTCGATGTGCACCGCGTGATCCCCTTCTCAGCCCCTCGCGTCCCGTTTGACGCCGATACCCAACCTTGCCGTATCTGTGGACCGGGCGTCAACGAGTCTGATGGGATCAAATCCATCTCATGATGCGAACGCTGCGGCATCCAGCGTCCCGTGGGTCCGCGCCTCGAGCGAGATGGCGCGGGACCTGCCGCCCACGCGCGCTGGGCGGGCGGCGAGGTCTCGCTAACCGGTCGGTCAGAACCCCCTTCCGCTCAGGCCTTGGGACCTGGGCTTCGCCCGTTCTCCTGGCTCTTTCCCCCGGTGCAGAAACATTACTCCAAATGCGTCGAAAGCGCTAGACGCTCTCACCGCGGGGCTTGGGAGCGGGGCTGGCGATCGGCGGCGCCACCCGCGATCGCCACCACTCGTTATCCGCCCGTTAATCGACCGCATACCCGATCACAACGCGACGTTTCCTACGCTCACGCCGGGTCTGGATCTCCAATCCAGCGGACTGAGGAGGAAACGCGGGGATGAACATCGAACTGCATCGCCATGCGTGCCGGCGTGCTCTCGCCGACGCGAACGATGGGATACGCCACGCTCCGCGACAGGCCGTCGCGTTGGGCGCGACAGCCGTGCTCTTCGGCGGGGCGCTCGCTGCGTGCGGCGGAACGCCGGCTGCCGCCGGTGGCACGACCGCGACCGTGCCATTGGTCGTGTACTCGGCGCAGGGGTACGACAGCGTGATGACCAAAGCTTTCCAGAAGGCCACCGGCATCCCGGTCAAGCTCGACGACGACAGCACCGGCCCATTGCTCGCCAAGGTGGCCGCCGAGAGCAACAATCCCCAGTGGGGACTGCTCTGGGTCGATGGCGACACGGCGTTTGCGTCGCTGGACAAGCAGGGACAGTTGCTCGACTACGCTCCGCCGGTCACGCTCACATCGGTCGGGCAATCCCTGGTCCCCGCCGACCACTCGTACATTCCGGCCAGCACGACGGTGATGGCGGCTGTGATCTACAACGCCGCCAAGGTCTCGGCGGTGCCGGCGACGTACCAGGATCTTCTCCAACCGCAGTTCAAGGGACGCGTCGGCATGAACGATCCGTCCCAGTCAGGGCCGACGTTCCCGTTCATCGCCGGCCTCATGGACCAGTTCGGGGGCACCGCAAACGGGGTGGCGGCCGGGGAGTCGTACCTGACCAAGCTCAAGGCGAATGGCCTCCAGGTCTTCCCGACCAACGGCGACACACTCCATGCGCTCGAGACCGGGGTGATCGACTACGGGATGATCCAGAGCTCCGCGGCGACCGGCGAGGTGATCAAGGCAACGAAGAGCGCGACGTTCGACCCGAAGGTTGTGTACCTGCCAAATTCAACGCTGCTACCGGCGGTGATCGGCATTGACAGGAAGGCTCCGGCGGCCGAGCGATCCGAGGCTCAGCGGTTCGTGCAGTTCGTGCTGTCAGCAGCGGGCCAGGCGATCATGCAGACGGGTGATCCGTCGGGAGACTCGCTGTACTGGCCGATCGTGCCCGGGGTGACCGCGCTCCCCGCGCTCCCGCCATTCCCGGCCAACTACCAGAAGCTCGACCCCTACTTCTGGGGCCCGTTAGAGGGCCAGGTGAACTCCTGGTTCGACCTCAACATCAAGTAGGAACCGACGTTGGCCGGCATCCTGACGGGCTCTCCGCCGATCGTGGCGGGGAGCCGCGGGGACAGAAGGCGGATGGCGCTGTCTCGTTTCAGCGGCGCTCCATTGATCGTCTTCTGGGTATTGATCGCCGCAATTCTCGCCGTGCCGGTCCTCCTCTTTCTCGCCGTCGCGTTCTCACCCCGGCTGTTCGATCAAGGACCTGAGTGGTTCACGCTATCCGGGTTTTCGCAGGCGTTCTCCGGCCCGCTGCTCCAGGGGGTCGTCGACTCGGTCTTCGTCGGCGTGAGCAGCGCGCTGGCCGCGGCGGTGATCGGTTTCGCCGTGGCCTGGCTCGTGATTCGAACCGACCTCCCTGGACGGCGGCTGTGGACCGGAGTCATGTTTGCGCTCCTGCTGGCGCCGTCGTACCTGGTCGCACTCGGGTGGGAACGCCTCCTCGAGCCGATGGGCGTGCTCGACGTCGCGGGGGTGCATCCCGGCGGATTCCGCACTCTCTTCTACGGTCCCTTCGGGGTGATCGTGGTCCTGACCGCGAAGGGATTGCCCTTTGCTTTCCTCGCCATCTCCGCGGCGCTGCGTGGGCTCGGCGAAGAGTTCGAGGCGGCAGTGCGCGTGCATGGCGGCGGTCCGCTCGCCGCACTCCGGGTGGTCGTGGCGCTGATATCTCCCGCGGTCTGGTCGGCGCTCGCCATCGTCTTCGCCGAATCCGTGAGCGACTTCGGCGTGGCCGACACGCTTGCCAATGACGCCCATTTCCCCGTTGCCACCTACTCACTCTTCAACGCGGTGCAGGCGTTTCCCATCCAGTTCTCGGTGGCAGCCGCCGTCGGTTGGGTGTTGCTGGGACTGGTCGCGCTTGCGCTGCTCGCGCAGGGATGGGCGCTTCGAAGCCGGAGTTATCGGGTGTTCGGGGGCAGAAGCCGGCCGGCTCGCCGACTCCATCTCTCCGGGTTCGCGAAACTGGGGGCGCTCACCGGCATGCTGGCCGTCCTGGTGATCGGCATCGGTGTCCCCGCATTCGGAGCGGTGTCGGCATCACTCATCAACGGACTCGGCTCGTTGATCACCAGTCACGGGTTGACACTCGCCAACTACAGTCGGGTGCTCAGCAGCCCGGATCTGCGCGATCCGCTCATCTACTCAGGGCAGCTCGCCCTCATCGCCGCAACAGTGACCATCGTCCTGGCGGCGGTGGCGGCGCGCGTCATGTCGCGCCGCGGGACCCACGTGAGCGCGCGATTGCTCGACATGACGCTGCTCACTGCCGTCGCGTTGCCCGGCATCGTGTTCGCAGCCGGTTACATCTTCACCTTCAACCTGCCCGTGCTCACCCAGTTCGGCATTCAGCTCTACGAAACCACCGCCCTGCTGGTCGTCGGCTATGTCGCCACCGCGCTGCCGGCGACCTCCAGAGTCCTGCTGGGCAGCGTCAGCCAGATCCAGGAGTCGCTTGCCGAAGCAGGGCGCGTGCACGGCAGTGGTGTGCTCGGCGCGTGGATACGTACCGTGCTCCCGGTGCTTGCGCGGCCGTTGGTCGCCGCGTGGTTGCTCGTGTTCGGTGCGACACTCCTCGAGCTTCCGATGTCGCAGCTGCTCTATCCCCCGGGCCAGCCACCCGTGTCCGTGGCGATCACCAAGGCGCTCGCCAACTACGACTTCGCCGGCGGCACGGCAATGGAGGTCGTCGCCGTGCTCGGCGCACTGATTATCGTCGCACTGGTCTGGACTCTTTTCCGACTGCTCGCGCCGGCGGGTTGGCGGCGCATCGGATCCACGACATGACGCAAGCGTCCCTCCCGGAGATCTCGCCGGCCGGCCATCACGTTGAGATCATCAACGCCGTCAAGCACTACGGCCGAGCACGCGGTCTCGCCGGTGTCGACCTCATCATCCGACCGGGTCGATTCCTCGTGCTGCTCGGACCGTCCGGCTCCGGCAAGACGACCCTCGCGCGATGCCTCGCCGGTGTTGAGCGTCTTGACGGCGGTGTGATCCGTCTCAGCGACCGGGTCGTCAGTGACGGACGTCGACACCTCCCGCCGGAGCGCCGGAACCTGGCGATGGTGTTCCAAGACTACGCGTTGTGGCCACATCTGACCGTGGACGGGAATGTGAGCTACGCGCTCCGGCGACGTCATATCGCACATGCCGAGTCTCGACGTCGAGTGCTGGACGCGCTGGAGCAGGTCGGTCTCGCCCGGCTCGCCGACCGGTACCCCCATCAACTCTCGGGCGGAGAGCAGCAGCGGGTTGCGCTGGCGCGCGCGGTCGTGGCACGTCCCGGGTTGCTGCTCTTCGACGAGCCGCTGTCCAACCTGGACGCGGATCTCCGAGAACGGCTCCGCGTACAGATCGCGACCATCGCACGGGACAGCGGGGCCACCGTGGTGTACATCACCCACGACCAATCAGAGGCCTTCGCGCTCGCCGACGAGGTGGCGGTGCTCGACGGCGGTCAACTCGTGCAGCTGGGTCCGCCGGAGCAGATCTACCGCCACCCCGTGAACCTCTTCGTCGCTCGCTTCACCGGATCGGCGGGAGAGTTTCCCGGTCGGGTGACCCAGGTCAGCCACGGCCATGTCGACGTCGCAGTCGGCGATGGGGCCACGCTCCGCGCCCGCCAGGGTGGAGCCCTGACTGCCGGCGCCGAGGTCCGCGTCCTGGTCCGCCCGGCGGCCACCCGCGTGGTCGTCGAGGCGGACGGCGCGGGCGCGTTGCTCACCGGCAAGGTCGTGGACGTCGCGTACCGGGGCAGAGGGTACGATCACGTGGTCGCCTGCGCCGGGGGAACGCTCTCATCGGTCTTCGATCCGAACCGGTGGCCGCGAGGAGCCGGACTCACGATCCAACTCGACCCGGACGGGTGCGTCGCCTATCCGGATGAGTGAATTGATCGCAGCTGGAGGTATCAATCGCCGATGAGCATTCTCGTGATTCTTGCGACGTTCCTGGCCGCGGGTGTCGAATGGGTGGAGGCGCTGACCATCGTCCTGGCGGTGGGCCTGGTCAGAGGCTGGAGAAGCGCGTTCACCGGCACCATCGCAGCGGTGGTCGCGCTGGTCGCACTCGTGGCCGCGTTCGGGCTGGCGATCACGTCGCACATCTCCATCGATGCGGCCCGAACCGTGGTCGGTGTCTTCCTCCTGCTGTTCGGACTCAAGTGGCTGCACAAGGCAGTGCTTCGGTCGAGCGGACTCAAGACGCTGCACGACGAGGCGAAGATCTTCGCGGAGACCGAGGTGATGCTGCGGGCCACGAGCGGCCGTAGGGTCGCCCTCGATCGTGTCGGCGTGAGCACGTCATTCAGCGGGGTTTTCCTCGAGGGTCTCGAGGTCGTCTTCATCGTGGTCGCCCTGGGAGGACTGCAGGACGTCTCGTCGGCCGTCGTGGGCGCCGTCGCATCGCTGGTTGTCGTCACTGGCGCCGGGTTCGCGCTCCGGCATCCATTGACCCAGGTGCCGGAGAACGCCATGAAGTACGTGGTCGGCATCATGCTCACGTCGTTCGGGACGTTCTTCGCCGGCGAGGGCATCGGTGTGCAGTGGTGGGGCAACGACCTGAGCCTGCTCCCGCTCATCGCCGGCTACGCGGCTATCTCGCTGCTCTTCGTATGGCTGCTGCGGCGCCCGGTTGCGGTTGGCGGGAGCTTCGACACCGGGGTCGTTCGCGCTCTCGGTGCCGCGGTCCGCGAGGTGTGGGGGCTGTTCGTCGACGACGGAGCGGTCGCGATCGTCGCCATCGTGGTGCTGCTCGGCGCGACCGTCTTCACGCAGCACTTCCCCGGACAACGCCCATTGGCGGGCCTGCTCCTCGCGGTCGGGATCGCAGGCGCTGCCGGAGCGGGGCTGTCAGCGGCTCGCAAGCACAGTCGCGCGGTCAAGCGCCTCGATGCGGTGGCAGCGCAGAACGCTGCGCCAGCACGCGTGCGTCCCGAGCGCATCGCCGACGAGGCGCCGGCCGGATAGCGCTCAGTCGCGGCCGAGGTCGAACGGCCGCAGGAATCGCGTGGGCTGAAAGGCGACATACGCGGCGGGGGCGGGGAAGTTGTAGGTCGGCCCGAGCGCGGTTGCCACGGCCTCGAGGGCGGCGGCGCTCGTGGTGTTGCCCCACGTGCCAGTGTTCACCCGGTGGATCAACGTCTGGAAGGCCGCGATCGTCTCCGCCGGGGTGAACGCGCAATGACCGGCGCGATGCACGTATCCCTCGCGAAGCATCGCGCCGTCGCCGGCGTCCTGCGCGACGTTGCGATACGCCTGCTCATCCTGGTTGACCACAAGGCCGTCCCCGGTGGTGTGCAGGGTGAGCACCGGAAGGTCGAGATCGCCGTTGTAGACGATGTACCTGGTCAGGTACTTGACCGCCCCGGGATCGGCGGCGATCGGTGCTGAGGCCTGGATGGTCGCGAGGTCGGCGCTCAGGCTCAGACCCGCCGCCGCGTAGAGCGCCTGGACCTCGGCAAGATCAGAGGACTGCGCGAGCTGCGTGGTGAAGTTGACACCGGTGGTCCAGGAGACGTTTCCGCCTGCTCGCGCCTCGAGCTCTGCCCTGAGCGCGAAGGCAAATGGTCCGTCGACCTGGGTCTGCCACAGGTACTGATTCGCCTCCTGGGTGACGTAGTCGGTCGATGCCGGCTCGGGACTCGCCGGGTAGAACCACCCGGGGATGTCGGCGAGCGCGCTCGCGAGCGCGATGCGGGCTCGGCCCTGCGGGGTCATCTGCGCGGTCGTCAACAACGCCTCGGCGATGCCGAGGTTGGTGGTGGGGCTGCCGGTGATGTTGACGACCTGGAGTCCCGAAGTGGGTCCGAGGAGCTGTTGCACGGCGACCGCCGAGTCGAGGCCCTGGTTCCATGTGCCCACCCCCCCGGCGAGGACGCCGCACATCGGCAGCGCCGCGGTGAACCGCTCCGGAGCGACCTGGATCAGCGCGGCCGTGATCATCCCGCCGAGTGAGTGCCCCCAGGCGATGGTCCGAGCCGGCCTGCCGACGCGCCGGTCGAACGTGTTCAGCGTCGCGAGCTGATCGGGAATCGCCTGCTCGAGCGCCCACCCCGTGGTGGCATAGGAGGATCCGGCGAGCGCGTAACCGTTGGTCAGGAGCCACTGGCCGGTCACCGGATCGCCGACATCGGTCGCGGGGTTCGAGCTCCCCGGGGTCACGTATCCGTGGCTGTAGAGGACGAGGGTGCCGTTCCAGCTTGCCGGGACCTGGATCAGGTACGTCGCGCCGTCATGGAGGGTTCCGGTGAGCGTGGTCGGTCCGCCGCCGGCCAGCGCGGTCGCCGGCCCCGCGCCGAGCGCGGCTGTCCCGATCCCGAGGGCCGCAGCGCTTGCCACCGCGATGCGACGGCGCCTTGTCATTTGACTGCGACGCATGTTTTCACCCCGCTGTGAATCCCGCCGGCTGTCAGGGCGCCTGACGCTACTCCGCGCCTCGCGGGTCGGTCAAGCGGCTCGGCACATCGCACCACTTCGCCACCCTTCGCAGCGAGAACCGTAACCGCTCGTTCGGCACCGACGGTGCGAGGAGCGCAGCGTCAGGAGGGTGATCGTCCAACGCCGCCGTCCGATGGCAATACTTTTGACCGCCCTCGGACTCGTTGTCAGCGTTGCGGCGGTCGGCCTCGTGGGGTCGTCCGCTCCCGCGTTCGCCGCGACCACCCATCTCGGGCCTCTGAATCTTGATCCTGACCTGACCGTCCAGGACAAGAACCTCGACTGTGAAGCCGCTGCGCTCGCAGCTGCCTTCATCGCACGCAACATATCAGTCAATACCGGTGCGGCGACTCTCCAGAACTGGATCTTCAATCAACTTCCCGACGATCGCCGAAACGCCATCAGCAGCCGAGGCCAGGTCACATGGGGCGATCCGTACACCGACTTCGTCGGCAACGTCAATGGCGTCGAAGGCTTCGGGCCCGGCGACGGGTATGGCGTCTACTACCAGCCTATTGCCAATGTTGTCACCAAGATCGGCCATACGGTGGCCGCGTCAACGGGATGGACCACCGCCTCCATCGAAGCAGAGATCGAGTCGGGGAATCCAGTCGTCGTCTGGATCGATTTTCGCAGCCTCTTCAGTCACGCAGGCTATGCAACGAGTACGTGGACCGCGTTTGACGGGCGCAAGATCCCATACACGCTCCACGAACATGCCGTCACCGTGCTCGGCACGTATCCGGGACATTCGGTGACGCTCCTCGATGTCTACTCGGGCGAGCAATACACCTACTCGGAGTCACAATTCACCGCGATGCTCTCGACGTTCGGCGGGATGGGCGTCGCCGTCGGTCCTCCCGTGGTGGTCCCACCGCCGAATCCGGTGGTGGTGTCGCTGGCGCCGGCTGCAGGACCGGTGACCGGAGGCCAGGCGGTGATGGTCAGCGGTACCGGGTTCGCCGCCGGGATGACCGTCACTCTGGATGGCACAGCAGTCATCGCGACCGGCATCACCAGCACGTCATTCAATCTCAGCACGCTGGCGCACGCGGCCGGGTACGCCCAGCTGAAGGTCACGACGTCGAAGGGATCGAATCCGCTCACCGCCAATGCCGGATATGTCTTTACGGCACCGGCGAACTATGTCGCGCTCACGCCGTTTCGCATTCTCGATACCCGCGCGCGCACTTGCGTGCAATGTGGCCCCGGCGGACTCGCGGCGAATCAGACCAGGACCGTGCAGATCACGGGCGTGACCGGACTGAGCGGCGGCGCCGATCAAGTTCCCACCACAGCCACAGCGATCGTGATGAACGTGACCGCGGTGGCCAGCACCACCGGCGGCTTGCTGACCATCTACCCCACCGGTACCGCGCTTCCTCGAGCTTCGAACTTGAATTTCGTTGCGGGCATCGCCGCGCCCAACCTGGTCACCGTCACCCTGGGGCAAACCAGCGTCACCGCTGCTGAGCGTGACGTCAACATCTACAACCCGATCGGATCTCTCAATGTGGTCGCTGATGTCGAGGGGTACTTTCTTCCGGCTGCAAGCAGCGACCCCACCGGAGAGTTCCACTCGATCTCGCCATTGCGCGTCTGTGATACCAGACCGAGGCAAGCCGCCAACGCGTGCAACCAGCATGCAGGCACCGACCACCGCTTGGGGCCGAACTCGGTCGTCAAGGTCAACGTCTCCGGGGTTCCGAGCGGCGTCGCCGGCACGCCGTCGAGCATCCCGAGTGATGGGACAGCTCAGGCAGCTGTCCTCAACCTCACGGCGATCGGCGGGACGGTGGCAACGTACCTGAGCGTGTTCCCTTCAGTCGCGGACGGTTCGTGTCCGACCTCGTCAAGCACCTCGACCATCAACCTCGCTGCGAGTGCGGCGCGGGCGAACCGCGTCATTGTGGATCTGGGGCCCGACGCAAGTGGCGGCCCCGCAACCGATGTCTGTGTCTACAACGCCGGCGGTTCCATCGACTTCGTCCTCGATGCGAACGGTTGGTTCGGATC
>JBAPWO010000144.1:0-2644 GCA_049283735.1 Candidatus Dormiibacterota bacterium | reverse complement strand
GACCTCGGGCGTGTGCCGGTGATAGATGACGGCCAGGGGCCAGGAGCCCAGGTCCCAGCCATCGCGCCCCCACGACGGGATCGCGACCCAGCGCCGCATCCGGGCGGCTTCGATGCGGTCATAGCCGTCGTCGCCGCGTAGCTGGCACAGGGTCCAGAAGGACTCGGGCTCGATCCGATATTCGGCGGTAAGGAGATCGGTACTCATGGCCGCCTGTCAGACGGCCGCGGGGGCAGAGCCCCCGGGCAGGAACTGAATCCGACGAGCGACAACCTCGACCGTTCGGCGTGTCGTGCCGTCCGGGGCTTGCCAGGCCCGGGTAGCCATCCGGCCCGTGACCAGGATCAAGCGGCCTTTGCTCAGGTACTGAGCTGCGGCCTCGGCGGTGCCCTTCCATGCGACCACGTCGCAGAACTGCGGCGTCGGGCCATCGTTGACCGCCAGGCGCAGGTTCGCAACGGCGGTGCCATTCGTGGTCTGGCGCAGGATCGGATCGGCGACCAGGCGGCCGACGAGCGTGACCGCGTTGACTGATGGCGCGCTGGAGCGGCGGGTCGAGGTGGGGACCGGCTCTGCCGGGGTGGGCGCCGGAGCGTCCGAAACGGTGCGGGGCTTACGGGTTGCCATTGGGTAGTCCTCCGTAGGAGTGGTTTCGACGGCCCCGGTGCGAGCGGGGCGGACTCCCGGCGGCAAGGCCGGCCTGCAGGGCCGCGTGCTTGGGCTTGCAAGCCATAGGGATCCGTTCCGCTACCGATCAGGGTCAGAGAGACCACGACAGAGGGCGTGGCCAGTAGGTGATTCGTGCCTCGCTCCTCTGAGCAGCTCCGGTGGTCCCCTCGGTTGGAGTCGGGTCTTACCTGCCGACGTTTCCATGCGCCGGCGTCAACGCTTTGACCTCAAGACGTGCTCGCTGTGCTCGGGTCTCCGCGTCGCCAGCTCCTGGCAGACGAGTGCACTTCGGGCTTGCGGCTCGTAAAGCCAAGAACCTGCCAGGAGATACGCGTCAGCGGCAACCGCTCGAGAGAAGGTAACGCGACCAGCGCCGGAGAGGGACTCGATCAGCGACCGCGAAGGTCGCGACTCACCTCAGGACGCTTGGAGTGCGCGCCTGTGACTGCCTGGTCGGTGCCCTCCACCTCTACCGATTGCACCGTGTGCACGTTCTCGTATCCCTCAGTACGCGCAAGGCGTGATGTGGCTCGCGTCCCGCTCGGCCTTGCGCTCAGGGCTCCGCGTCTGGGACTCTGAACCGCCCCGGGAATCCTGGAGACTCTTTCACGCTAGAAGGAGCGACCAATGGCCAAGCAGGGCAGGTATCCCCAGGAGCTGAGGGAGCGGGCGGTGCGGATGGTGCAGGAGCACCGCGGCGAGTACACGTCGGGGTGGCAGGCAACGCAGTCGATCGCCGGCAAGTTCGGCATGCACCCGGTGACGCTGCACGAGTGGGTGAAGCGAGCCGAGGTTGACGCTGGGCAGCGTGCTGGTCTAACGACGAGTGAGCGTGAGCGGCTGAAGCAACTGGAGCGTGAGAACCGCGAGCTGCGAAGAGCCAACGAGATCCTCAAGAGCGCCTCAGTTTTCTTCGCGACCGAGCTCGACGGTCGACGACCGAGATGACCACGTACATCGACGCCCAGCGCGATCGATATGGGGTCGAGCCGATCTGCACGGTGTTGCAGTTCGCCCCAGCCACGTATTACGCGGCCAAAGCTCGACCGGCGTCGGCTCGGAGCCTGCGCGACGAGGAGCTGAAGGTCGAGATCACGCGCATCTGGAACGAGCATCGGCGCGTGTACGGGGCCGACAAGGTCTGGGCCCAATTGCGCCGTGAAGGCGTCCAGGTCGCCCGCTGCACCATCGAACGCCTGATGCGCGATCTCGGGATCCGCGGCGTGGTGCGCGGCAAGATCGTGCGCACCACGTTCCCCGATCAGACAGCGACACGGCCCGCCGATCTCGTCGACCGCCAGTTCCGCGCAGTGGCGCCGAATCGTTTGTGGGTCGCCGATCTGACGTACGTGAAGACCCACGCCGGCTGGGTCTATGTCGCCTTCATCGTCGACGTCTTCTCGCGTTACGTGGTTGGCTGGCAGGCGTCACGTTCCCTGCGCACCGACCTCGCCCTCGATGCCCTGGAGATGGCCATCTGGGCGCGCCGTGGCGAGCACCTCGACGGCCTCATCCATCACTCGGACCGCGGCGTGCAATATCTCGCGATTCGATACACCGAGCGCCTTGCAGAGGCTGGAGTGGTCACCTCGGTTGGCTCGCGCGGCGACTCGTACGACAACGCGCTTGCCGAATCCTTCAACGGCCTGTACAAGGCCGAGCTGATTCACCGGCGACCGTGGCGCGGCCTCGATGACGTCGAGTTCGAGACCCTCGAGTACATCGACTGGTTCAATCACCGTCGACTCCACGGCGAGATCGGGATGGTCCCGCCGGCCGAGCTCGAGGCCACCCATTACCATCAGTCAACTCCAGTCGCGGTGACTGGGACTCAGTAACGCGAGTCTCTATGAAACCCGGGGCGGTTCAGATCCTGTTCATGAGAACGAGCGACATCCCACCCTGAGCGCGGCGAAATAGTGGCTTTGCTGGAAAGGTCATTATTCGTGAAAGGAGAGTTGGGCCCCGCAGGAAT
>JBAPWO010000143.1:0-18868 GCA_049283735.1 Candidatus Dormiibacterota bacterium | reverse complement strand
AGGGCGCGCATCCAAGTCGTCTCGGTCGGTGCCCAATTGCGGCCCCCCCTCCCTGCATCCGGGTGGGTTCTACCTCGCCGGCATTCAGATGACCTGGGGCATATGTGATTGACCGTGACCAAGATGACTCAACTCACGCGTCCGTCGGGGAGACAGGACTCGAACCTGCGACCCCTGGTCCCCCAGACTAGTCCTCATTTTCCGATGAGTGCTGACTTCGATTTAGAGTGGTTTTGTGGGGAATTGGTTGCAATGACGACTAGAGCGTGCTTGATGGAATCCGTTGGAGTCGCTTCGATATCCAGAGGCGTCCGTTGGTGCCAAGCGCTCGGGATCGGTCAGCGCCGGCCAGCGGTCATCGATGTCGTGCTCATACCGGCTCTTCATGCGGATAACCCTCAGGCCATCCACCGAGTGCAACGTCCCTTCGATCGCGGTGCGTGGGGTCTTAGTCATAGCCTGCTTCTTCGTTCAAGCTGTCCTCGGGCGTGACAGTCAGTTGCCGTCCGTCTTCTATCCGTCGACCGGCTTGCCTGACGGAGCCAAGCCGAGCGCGTCACTCAGCTTGACGCGGCCACCCATACGCATCACCGAGTTGCGATAGATGCGTCCGGCGGCGAGCGCGAACACATAGATCGTCGCGATCACCAGGACTACGCTGATCGCGACCTGCCAGAAGGGTGCCACGCCCGCGGCGATGCGCACCGACATGATCACCGGTGAGAACACCGGGATGAACGAGACGACGGTGGTCGCCGTGCTCCCCGGATCGGGTGCGGCAACGGTGAGCGCGAGGATCCACGCAGCGACCAGTACGAAGATCACCGGCAGAGCCACGATGGTCATGTCCTCCTGACGTGACACCATCGACCCGGCAGCGGCAAACATTAGTGCATACATCAGGTAGCCCAGCACGAACCACACCACGCCGCTGATGACCACGTCGACACTGAGCGTCGGGATCGACACCAGCTTGGTGGCACTGGCGAGCACTAGCGCGACGCCTGCGACGATCACGACCTGCACGAGCGCAACCAGCCCGATGCCCGTGATCTTGCCCAGCATGAGCTGCCAAGGTCGCACCGTCGCGAGCAGGATCTCGACGATGCGGTTCGACTTCTCCTCGATTACTCCTTGCGCGACGAACTGACCGTACATGATGAGGGTGATATAGAGCGTTCCCGCAACGAAGAGGCCGATGACGATCTGCTTCTCCTGCGCGGCATTGGCGAGCGAGATCTGGTTGTCGCGCACCGAGAAGGCGAGCTGGCCTAAGACGTCACTCGGAGGAAGAGCATGCTGTGTCAGGTATTCGGTCAGGATCTGCTGGCGTGCCTGGTCGTTGAGTGCCGTCTGCAGTGTCGGATCGACCGTCGACTGAAAAGTCATAGTGGTACCGGCGCCGGATCCGCTGACCAGGGCTTCAATCGTGCCACTCAGAACCTCCGCTTTTCCGGCGGCAAGCGACGCGTACGGGTGGACAGTGATGGTCTCGCCGGCCGCAGCCGCCTCGGCACGCACCGGCGCCGCGATCGACTGCGCTACTCCGACGAACCCAACATTGAGTGACGTCGTCGTCGATTGGTTGAACACGTACGCCTGCAGCAGGATGTAGCCGCCAATCACGATGACCGTCAGCACGGTCGCGATCGGAAAGACCCGCGATCGAATGCGTGTCATGAACTCGCGCGCCGCGATCACTCGGATCACCGTCTGACTATTCATCGATCGCCTTCCCACTCATGACGTCCCGGAACAACTGGGTCAACGCTTGTCGATCACGCCGGAACTCGCGCACCGGGCCGGTGGCGAGCGCGGCGCGAAGCAGCGCCTGGTCGCCTGCGCCGTCTTTAAATTGGAGCAACCAGCGCGAGCCGTCGTGCTCGACCAACGTCGTCCCGGGGACGCTGTCGTACCAGCCGGCGGTGGCGTCGGGGGCGTCCACCCAGAAGCGCAAGGGCCCGCGCTCGGTCAGTTCGTCGACGCTCCCCAGGGCGACCATCTGCCCGTGGTTGATGATCCCCACGCGGTCGCAGATCCGTTCGACGATGTCGAGCTGGTGGCTCGAGAGCACGACCGGTTTTCCCGCATCGGCTTCCGATCGCAGGATCTCGGTCATGGAATCGACGGCCACCGGGTCGAGACCTGCGAACGGCTCGTCGAGAACCAGCAGCTCGGGCGAGAACACCAGCGCCACGGCGAGCTGCACGCGTTGCTGGTTGCCGTGGCTGAGGCTCTGGAGCTGACTCTTCGCGCGATCGGCGAGTTCGAGCCGCTCGAGCAATGCGGAGGCGGCCTCGCGCGCGGCTTTGCGATTGAGCCCGTGGAGCTGCGCGAAGTAAACGAGTTGGGGGATCACGGTCATCTTTGGATAGAGCCCGCGATCCTCGGGGATGTAGCCGATATGCTGTCTGGCCTCGAATGTGATTGGCGACCCGTCCCATCTCACGCTCCCGGAATCGGCCTCGAGCACACCAAGCACCACTCGCATCGTCGTGGTCTTGCCCGCGCCATTGGCGCCGACGAAGCCGAAGATCTCGCCCGGCTTGACAGTGAAGCTGAGATCGTGCAGCGCCTCGAGAGCGCCGTAGCGCTTGGACACGCGGTCGATCTCCAGCACTCGGTCCGTCACGTGCGACGTCTCCCCGCTACCGTCCAGCCCTTCCAGAGCTGGCGGGCCTCGGGAACCGTGGGGTCAACCCCGGAGACAGGCTCCAGGGGAACCTCGAGCCGGGCCTTGAGCGCCAGGATGCGGTCAATTTCCTCGATGTTGATGCCTAGGGACGTCGGGTGAGTTCGATTCTAGCCATGGGCCAAAGCCGGGTTCAGCCCCCTCGCGGCTCCACCCGATGAGACCGCCCGGGTGATCTCCGCGGCCACGCCGCCCGGATCGTCAACCTCGATCACCAGCTTGGTGTAGAACTCGTCGTGGAGGTGGATGGCGATCACCTTGTCGGCATCGTGCATGGCCCAGAAGGTCCATTCGCCGCGGTGGTCGCCAAAGAGGTGAACCACGCGGCCCACTGTGACCCTCCCGGGCAAGTTGAGGGCGGCGACTGTCCAGCCTTTCCAGACCCGGTGATGGGCCTCGGGAGCCGACGCGTCGACCCTGGTGACATGCTCCAGGGGAACCGTCAGCTGGCCCTTGACCCCGCCGGACAGGCCGCAGATGACCCCCAGCAGCCGGTCTCCTCCCATGTGGACGACCAGCGAGGTGGGGGTGATCTCGATCCTGCCGATACGTTGCGAGGGAGCGCCGTCGTCATTGGGTTGGTGAATCGGGATGCCTCCGGTGGTCTGCGGTGTCGGTCGCTCGCGTCTCCTGAGGCTCAGGTGTGCATCGAGAGCGCCGCGCAGCAGGTCGAGGCGGGTGCGCCAGCCGGTGCCGTGCTCCTCGAGGACATCCAGCATCTCGTCTCCGTAGCGGGCCCGCCACGCGCGGGGATAGAGACGGAGGAGGGCCTTCACATCGCTCCTCCCGGGTGAGCAGCGGAAAGTCTTGCCCGGGCCGTGTCCACGACCCGCTCGAGGTTTCCCAGGTGAGCCCGTAGCACCTCCGCCCCCGCCTCGGTGAGCCGGTAGGGTCGGCGGCGGCCAGCTTCTGGTAGGGCTTCGATCCAGCCGCGCGGCTCCAGTCGCGCCAGCACCCCGTAGAGGGTGCCCGGCTCCAGGCGCGTGCCGTGGAACGCGGCGACGTCCTGCATGATGGCGTAGCCGTGCTTGGGGCCCTCGACCAGACTCGCGAGGACCAGGAGGCTTGGCTCGGAGAAGCGGCCCAGGTCAGAGAGGCCCATCGGCTGATGTTCAGACATACGGTATATCGTAAAGCGTAGTAGACAACCACGTCAAAGTGCCTGAGCCTCGGGTGACGGTGTCCCGTTGCGGCGCAACCCGTGGACCCTCGGGTCGGTCAGGCGGTGGTGGCTGTCATCTCACTAGCGCGGCATTTGGGGGTTGTATTGACGATGGACAAAGGTTGTGGAGGTCGGTGGCTCCGCCGTTCCCTGGTGGAGGGCTTATGGCCATCAATCCGCAGATGAAGGTTGAGCCTGATATCTATCGGCACGCGGCTACCTCTTGACTTTGTGGCGCAAAGCTCCGTAAACTTTGCGACGCAAACCAACGCCTGAGGAGGCGAGATGAAGGAGGACCATGACATGGACAAGACAACGACACTCGACGAAGCCGGAGAGTTCGATCCGAGGGCGGCCGCGAAGCTCCTCGAGCAAACCACACGGCGGGCGCAGCGCCAGTTCGAGTTCCCCTCGCCACTACTGTCGCTGATCCAGGCCGCGGCACTTCTGGGCGCATATGGCGCGGTCTGGCTGTCGGTGCGGGGGCAGACGCCCTACAGCGGACCGAGTGGCGCTGCTTTGGCGGAGCTATACGGATTCGTGGGCGTGGCGGCGGTCGCGGTCGGTTTGGACGGCCGGCGCGCCCGGGCCGGGGTCAGCGGGCGCTCATCGCAACAGGCATGGATGCGAGCCATCCCTTTCACGGCGGCGTATCTCGCTGTGTACGTACTCATGGGGGCGCTCCTCTACGACGGATTTAGCCACGCGATCGTCTACGGCATCGTTCCGGCGGCGGGCCCGCTGATCGTCCTCGGCGCGGCGGCGGCAGGCTATGCGGCCGCGCGGGAAGACTGGTACCTGCTGAGCTTCGCGATCAGCCTGGTCGCCATCGGCGCCGGGAGCGCGTTCGCGGGACCTGCCGGGGTGTGGGGGGTGGCCGGCGTCGGCTGTTGCGCCTTGCTCGTCTGCCGCGCCATCGTTCAGGTTGGGCTGCGACGCCGGTGACGGTTGCAGACCCACAGGCGGATCCGCTCGACCCGCTGATCCACGTCCCGGCTCGGCTGCGCATCGTCGCGACGCTGGCGGCGTTGCCCGACGGCGACGCGCTCTCGTTCACCCGGCTGCAGAACATGATCGGGCTGACGCCCGGCAATCTGATCTCGCATCTGCGCAAGCTCGAAGACGCCGGATACCTCAGCACCGAGAAAACCGGCAACGGGGTCGCCTCGCGCACCGCGGTCGCGCTCAGCAACCGCGGCCGCGCAGCGCTCGACACCTATACCGCGGCTTTGCGCGACGTGCTCACGGGGTTATAGGCCGCTCGCCTCGTCGCATTCACACCCAACCAGGCGATCGCGACCCTCTACCTGACGATCTCGGCAGGAACGGACTACACGGGCTTCGCTGGTTGCTTTTTTTGCCAACTTCGTGCCGGCAAGTGAAGCGGCGGTTCCGGGAGCTATCCACGCAATCCCTCAGGATGACGGACAACCGCCTGCGTGACCCTGAGCCCGCGGGTGATCAGTGCCTCAGCCATCTCCAACGCAACTGTAAGCCAAATGTAGGCGCTTGGCTGGGATGATCCTGTTCATGAGAACGAGCGACATCCCACCCTGAGCGCGGCGAAATAGTGGCTTTGCTGGAAAGGTCATTATTCGTGAAAGGAGAGTTGGGCCCCGCAGGAATTCGCCAAGTCGACGGCACCGGAAATCCCTGCACTGAGATCAACTCACGCGTCCGTCGGGGAGACAGGACTCGAACCTGCGACCCCTGGTCCCCAGACTAGCCCTTATTTCCGGCAGTCGCTCCGAACTCGAGTTAGAGTGGTTTCGTGGGGAAACGGTTGGAAAGAGCCTTAGTCCCTGCAGGTTTGACAGCGGTGGAATCGGATGTAACTGAGTGGAATCTCGGTTCTCGGCGTCGTCACCGAGGCCTGATGGGGAGACGCCTTCGCTACGCTTGACGGCGAGATGGGCGGGTCCGGATGGGAATCACTACTCTATGAAATCCGCCGCGGGCATCCCAGCCGCTTGCAGAGCACAGCCTTTGCCGACGCAACTCTCGCCTCCGATGCAGCGGGACGTTGGGCGAAACACACTTTGAAGCCGACGCGCATCTCCGCGTCAAGTGATACAAATCGTTATAGGGTTTGGGCTTACTCTTGCCTGACTATATCGACCGAGATCTCCACTGCCGGACTCGCTCCTCTGTTCTCAAGCCAGTGTTTGGTGTTGCTATCCTCAGCCCAGCCCACTCCCGGCCCATAGTCCGTAGCGTCCCCATCTCGATGGTCGGTGATTGTTCCTTGCAGGATGTAGACGAGGCCTGGTCTGCCTTTATGGTCGTGAAGCGGGCCGAAGACGGCTCCAGGCTCGAAGGTGAACATACGCATTCGAAATTGGTGCCCTGCCATGCCCTCAATCTCAATGCCAAGGTCAACCGTTGCCAGCAACTCCGCCGCAACGCCTTTCGTCTCAGGCGCCGCCTGTTCGTTGCTCATCGTGCTCTCCTCCGTGTACTTCCGTGAACCGCCGCGGATTTCACACTCTATTGGTGCGCGCCGGGTTTCGTCGATCTGGATTGTAGATGGCACGCCACCATCCCACCAGGAGGACGCATGGCGCGAAGCGGATACCCAGCTGAGTTGAGCAGGCGCATACAACCTCGAGTGCGCGGCCTTCCCAGCTGCAAAGGTAAGGCCTTATGGTCAATGTTGACTACATCTCGGGGAGACAGGACTCGAACCTGCGACCCCTGGTCCCCCAGACCAGCACTTATTCGCAGGCTGGAATCCAATGGAATTCCGCCGAAACGCACCCACGCGTACCGGACATTGCTGCCCTCCCCCACCGATCTGGACCTATCGCTACAGCATTGACAGGGAAGCGGACGGCCACTCGGAGTCCTCTACGCGCGAAGGAAGGTCAGGACCGCCAGCACTCGGCGGTGAGAGTCCGGTTGCTCACCAAGGTCGAGCTTGAGGAAGATCTGGCGGATGTGTGTCTCCACGGTCTTCGGACTCAGGAACAGCCGCTTGCCGATCGCGTTGTTCGAGCATCCCTCAGCGATGAGCCCGAGCACGTCACGCTCTCGATCGGAAAGCTCGGCCAGCGGGCTTCGCGCCCGAGGTTTGTTCAAGAGACGAGAGACGATCGTGGGGTCGAGGACGCACTCGCCGTCGGAAATGCGGTGCAACGCGTCCGCGAGCACGGCGATGTCCGACACTCGCTCCTTGAGCAGATACCCGACGCGCTCCGGGTGCTCTTGGAGAACGCGCATGGCGTAGTTCGACTCCAAGTAGTGGGACAGGATCAGGACCCCGATGTTCGGGTGCGCGGAACGAATCTCGCTGGCCGCCACCAGCCCTTCGTCGGAGTTGCCTGGCGGCATCCTGATGTCGACGATCGCCACATCAGGGCTGGTCGTCCGGACCGAACGCAGAAGTTCCGTCGCATTACTCGCTTTCCCCACGACATCAAATCCCGCATCGCTGAGCAGGCGTGCCAGCCCTTCGCGCAACAGCATCTCGTCGTCGGCTATCACGATACGCATGGAATCACCGCACGGATCGTTGTATGTCCAGTCGCGCTGCGCACCACAGCGAGCTCGCCGTCGAGCGCGCCGATGCGGTCCTCCAGATCGACGAGATCGCCGGTCAATGTGCCCGCGCTGTCCATCTCAACGTGCAGCCGCCCTTCCGAGCAACGAACGCTCACGTTCACCATCGAGGTGACTGCTCGTCTGATGACCTCAGCGACGAGAAAGTACCCGGCCGCCTCCACGGCTGGTGGGAGTCGTTCCGTTGGCAAGGAATCGATAATAACCGGCACTGTGGCTTCTTCGGCGAGCGTCTGGATTGCCGCCCCCAGCCCCTCGTCGGTGAGTACCGCCGGATAGATGCCGCGGGCGAGCTCGCGGAGCTCGCCAAGGGCCTCGCGCAGCTCCAACCCGGCTGCGTCAAGCTTGGCGGCAGCTTCATCCTCGAGCTCCGGACGCAGCAGCCCCATTGCGAGTGCGAGAACCACGAGCCGCTGCTGTGCGCCGTCGTGAAGGTTGCGTTCGAGGCGACGGCGCTCGACATCTGCAGTCTCGACAGTTCGTGCGCGGGACGCGCGAAGCTGTTCGAGCTGAGCGCGCACCTCCGCGTGCAGTC
Source organism: Candidatus Dormiibacterota bacterium (assembly GCA_049283735.1). Lineage (GTDB taxonomy): Bacteria > Chloroflexota > Dormibacteria > Aeolococcales > Aeolococcaceae > Palsa-851. The sequence goes on along the minus strand of JBAPWO010000143.1, from coordinate 10,921 downwards.
TCTCGCGCTCCAGCGCCAGCCGCGCGGCAGCGCCGACCTCCTCGAGGAGTCCGCGATCCTCGAGGAGGTCGGCACGATGAATGAGCACGGCCACGGTCCTGCTGCCGCGCAGCAGCGGGGTAACGGCGCGACCAGGTTCGCTGCGGAGCTCCATCCATCGGCCACTGGCATCGACATAGCGACCATCACGGAGCGGGTATGCCAATTGCAAGGCCGGATCGGCGAGCGTGGCTGCTAACGTCTCCCGAAGTCCGCCCTCACCAGGCGACTCCGCCTGATGCACGACGAGCCGGCTGATCGTCGTGCGCGCGTGCCGGGCGCGCGCCCATGTAGCGGCGACGCTAAGCGTGAGCGCTACAAGAGCCACCGCCTGGCCGAACCAAAGCTGATCGTCGAGCGCGTCGGTCGAAAGAAACCCTCGACCGAGGCTGTGACCGTAGTCCGCGGCGACTAGCCCCAGGTATGCGGCCGCGCTGAGCATCACGGGCGCCGCGACCAAGCGCGCCGCCGGTGATGCGCGGGCGATGCTGACCAGCGCGAGCGCGATCACACCGAGCGTCCATACCAGCCCAAAATCAAGCCCCGCCACGCTGCTCACGCTCGCCAACGCAGGCTGGCCGGCGACTGCCAGCATGTCGTGCGGGCACTGCGAGCACCCATGCGACGCCGGGTCAACCAGCAAGGTCGGTGCGAGCCCTAGCGCGAGGGTCGTGCTCGCGTACCCGAGGGCGATAGCGGTGCGCGCGGTGGCTCCGGGGAGGGCGCCTCCCGGGTAGGCAAGTGCGGCGTGGGCGACAAGAACAGGGCACACCGCGTAGGTGACGAGCCCAATTGTGAAGAGTGCCGCCGACCCAGCGCCCGGATTGTTGAATTCAGCGAGGAACCAGGCGAAACCGGCCACGACGAGAAGCCGCCCGAAGCGGCTACCCGGCCGCCGCACCCAGGCAGCTATGCCGCACGCGATCAACGCCCAGCCAGTCCCGAGGAGCATGAGGTCCGCAGAGATCGACGCGCCACCGAGGGCTGCCTGCGGATCGCGCTGTGCAAGCCCGAGCGACAGGCTGCTGGCGGCCGCAGCGGCCACGAGAACGACCACGTGTTGCGGCTTCACCCGCGCTACTTTCCCACGCCACGGCAGCGCAAGCCTCAGGGAAGACCCTCGCGCTGCCTGCGCAATTTGGCGGGTGTGCCCTGATGTGCCGAGCGGAAGGCCGCTCTAGGTTGTGGGCACCCGTGAGTAGTCGGGGAAAACGTGTTCACAGCAAACAAGCCTCAGTCGAGTCCCGCGTCGACCGTCTTGAGCACACTGGAGGAGAGTGATGGTCAACCCATCTTCTAGCAAGGCATGCAGGATCGCCTGCGTCGTGAGTTTGTTATCTGTCGGGCTGCTCAGCCTGGGCATTTTGCCCGCCGCCGCGGCGTCGCCGGCACATCCTGCACCTCGATACATCGCCATCGATGTCGGAACGCTCGGAGGACCCGACGCGTATCCGAACGAACCGGGTCGCACCGTGTCGAACAACGGAATCGTCGTGGGCTCGGCCACGACGCCGGCACTCAATCCCTTTCCACAAGAACCAGGCAGCGTCTTCCACGCCTTCGAGTGGAAGAAGGGAGTGATGACGGACCTCGGAACCCTCGGCGGGTACAACGCGGGCATCTTCGAGCTCAACGGGGTGGGCGCCGGCGCCGGCTACTCCGAGACGGGCATACTCGATCCGCTGACCGATTTCCCGGAGGTTCATGCCGCCAAATCCAAGGGGGGCAGGCTGATCGACCTGGGCACACTGGGCGGGAACGAGAGCTGGGCCGCTGGGATAAACGATCGAGGCGAGATCGCTGGATTCGCCAGCAACACCACGCCCGACCCAAATGCGCACTTGATAACCGACCTGGGCCTTGCTCCCTACCCGAGCGCGACGCAGTGGCGGGCGGCGCTCTGGAGCGGCGGGCATGTCAAGGATCTCGGCACCCTGGGTGGCCCCGATTCGATCGGTGGACTCCTGAACGAGCGTGGTCAGGTAGCCGGCGTTTCGTTCACCAACGCGACGCCAAACGCCACGACAGGGTTGCCCACCCTTGACCCGTTCCAGTGGGACAACGGCCGGATGCGCGACCTCGGGAGCCTGGGCGGTACCCTTGGTTTCGTCAGCTGGATGAACAACCGTGGCGAGGTTGTCGGGTTCAGCGACCTGGCCGGGGACCAGAATGGGCACCCGTACCTGTGGAATGGCAAGCGGCTTGTCGAACTCGGCACGCTTGGGGGCGACGGGGGGACGGCCAGCTGGGTCAACGAGGCCGGGGATGTGGCCGGCAGCGCGGACCTGCCAGGCGTTTCGGGCAGCCAGGTGCACCACGGCTTCCTATGGAAGGGCGGTCACATGACGGATCTTCCGCTGGTGGGCAGCGCACGGTGCGGCAACGCGTTCGCCATCAACGCAAAGGATCAAGTGGTGGGAAATGAGACGGATTGCCAGGGCACCGAACTCGGAGCACTGCTGTGGCAGAACGGATCGGCATACGATCTGAACTCCCTGATCGGCGCTTCTTCGCTCGACCTCAAGACAGCCGACTACATCAACGACCGTGGCGAGATCTACTGCGAAGCGCTGCTGCCCAATGGAGATCATCGGATGGTCCTGCTGGTGCCAAGTGGCGAGACCGCAAGCGAAGGTCTCATTGCTCCTGCACCGAGTGGTCAGGCGCGTGCTGCTGAGATTGCTGGCGGGGCGAGGGTGCAGAATCCGCCTTGGGCCCTCAAGCGGAGGTGGGCATGATGCGGACGCGAGTTCTCAACCGGCAGGCAGCGATTGCGTCTCTCGCGGGGGTCACCGTGGTGGCCTCCGCGGGATGCAGTGGCTCGAGCCTGGACAAGGCGGGCGGTGCGCAGGCGGTGAACCCGGTCGTGCTGACCATGGCGAACATCAACGGGCCGCCTGAGGAGCTGCAGCCGTTCGCGTCGGCGGTTGCACAGCTCTCCGGCAACACACTTCGAATCGAGTTCAAGAACAACTGGCGCACAGGCAGCACCGGGAACGAGACGGGGCTGATCGCGTACGTACGAGCGGGCAAAGCGGATCTGGGCTGGGCGGGGTCGCGAGCGTTTGACAGCGTCAGCGTCAAGTCATTCGATGCCCTGAACGCCCCGCTGCTCATCGACAACTATCCCCTGGAGGCCAAGGTGCTGGCGAGCTCCATGGTGGCTCCGATGCTCACCGGGTTGAAGCCGCTTGGACTGGTCGGGCTTGGCATCCTGCCCGGTCCGATGCGCAAGCCGCTCGGTGTCTGGCCGCTCGTGCGCCCTCAGGATTACCGCGGCAAGACCGTTGCCTACTCTCGCTCACAGATCGGTGAGGAGACGCTGAGTGCGCTCGGCGCTACAGGTGTAGAAATTCCGGCTGGCGGCCCGATCGGCGCCTACGACGGGGTGGAACAACAGATTTACGCAATCGAGGGCAACAGCTACGACTCCGTCGCCCCCTTCCTCACGGCCAACGTTAACCTGTGGCCCCGGCCACTGGTGCTGTTCATGAACCATAAGGCCTTCGACACGCTCACCAGCGAGCAGCAGACCTCGCTGAGCCGGGCGGCGGCTACCGCCGCCCCGTCGACGCTCGCCCTCCAGAAGAAAGGGCAAAGCGACGCAACTGCTTTGCTCTGTCGCAGGGGATTGAGCCTTCTGACGGCCACTGACAGCGACCTGGCTGCACTGCGCCAGGCGGTGCAGCCCGTCTACACACAGCTGGAGGGCGACGCTCAAACCAGTGCAGCGATTGAGCAAATCACCACCATGCGCCAGCAGAGCGACTCGACCGCCACGCCGGACGCCGCAACGTGCACTGGCAGCGGCGTGCAGATGCCCGCCGCCCTCGGTCAGGCCACGGCGATCGACGGCGTCTACTCGTACCACACCACTGTGGACGAGCTGCGCGCGGCCGATCCGGATCCTGTGGATGTTATCCCGGAGAACTACGGAGACTTCCAAACCGTGTTCAACCGCGGTCTCTTCACACAAGCTCAGCCGTTGGGCGACAAGGAGGCGGGCACGTTCTCAGTGGTCGGCAACAAGCTCACCATGACGGTCACTCAAGGGTCTGGCGGCCCTGCGCACGATCGACCTGGTGAGGTGTTCACCTATTACTGGAGCCTCTATCGGGATCAACTGACGCTCATGGTGGTGCCGGGCCAAGTCTCACCGGTGGGCTTGACCCTGAAGCCGTGGACGCGCCTCGGCGACGCACCATGAAGTCTCCCGACGTCTGTCCAACACTTGCGGCGCACCGGGACTGATCCGGCGCGCCGTCACATCGTCGGCATCTCGGCCACGAGGCGCGTGCCGCCCCCCGGAGGGCTCTCCACGCTGAACCAGCCACCCAGCGCCTCGACGCGATCAGACAGACCACGCAAACCCGAGCCCTGGCTCTGATGGGCACCCCCGACCCCGTTGTCGACAATAGTGACTGCAAGCCTCGCCCCGCGGTCCTCGATATCGATGCGCACTCGTGAGGCGCGCGCGTACTTGGCGACGTTGGTCAGCGCCTCGGAGCACACGTAGTAGGCGGCCGTTTCGACTGCCTCGGGCCAACGGCCCGCATCAATCCGAACCTCGACGTCGAACGGCGAGCGCTTGACAAGCTCGAGGAGGGCGGTGCTTAGGCCCCCCGTCGTCAGCGCCGCCGGATGGAGGCCGCGCGCCAACTCGCGCAATTCATGACGTGCCGATGTGAGCTGCTGCTCCACTTCGCCGAGGAGCTCCATGGCATGCGCGTCGCTCACGCCATGCCGCAGCATCCCGATATGCCGAGACACGGCGGCGAGTCGGGTCTCGGCGCCCTGGTGGAGCTCCCGCTCCAGTCGGCGCCGCTGATTGCCGGAGGCCTCCACAATGCGACGGCGCGAGGCCTCGAGCTCTGCTACGTGGCTGTGGACCTCAGCCTCCAGGCGAACCGTGTCCACCGCCATTCGCGCTGCCGCAGCGACGGCGTCGATGAGTGTTCCATCCTCGAGCACGGAGCGGTCATGGACGAGCACCGCAAGCGGCTGATGATTACTCTCGATGCGCGTCACTGCACGCACATCGTCCGCGGCTGGAACAGTTATCGGACGTCCTGCCTCGTCGACGTAGCCTGTGTCGCCGTCCACCGAGTAGCCGAGCGTCAGCGAGGTGTCACCGAGTGCCCGTGCGAGCTTGTCTTGCAGGCTCGAGCGCTCCCACAGCCCTCCCAGGTCGACGACCAAGCCGGTCACCGCACCCTGTGACCAGCGACCCCGTAACAGGTCGGAAAGCAACCCCAGCGCGATCACGACGAGTACGCCCTGATATGCCCAGAGCGCGGCGGCATCGAAGGTATGAGCTGTCAGCCGGGCAAGGGAACCGAGGGCAAGCACGAGCGCGAATAGAAGCGCGGCACCGTTTGCGACGGCGCCCGCGCGACGTCGCGGCCCGATATCGGAGCTGTATCCGTAAACCGCCGCGGATGCGACCAGCGTGCCGAGAACGAGTGTGGCCACGGGGTTACCCCCCAGCGGCTGGATCGCCGCCTCCGCGTAACCGACCACGACCACGCCACGACGAAACCATCCTGAGATTCGGCCACTCGGATACGCGAACATTGCATGCAAGAGCGGCCCACGGTGCAAGAACAGCATCACCGTCGCCACGCTTCCGAGGAACCACGCCACACCGGTCAGCCACAGGAGCGGCCCGAGGCGGCTGTGCGGCCGCTGCTGCCACGTCAGCAGGCCGCTGCCGATGAATACCCAACCAACCACCAGGTCGGCGATATTCCTGTCCAACGATCCCTGCTGGTATGAGGCGGCCTCGGCACAGAGCCCAAGCACGAGGCCGGCCGGGATAGACGCGGTACGGATCCCCGTTGCCAGACGACTGCTCGAGTATCGGGTGCCTTCGTAACCACGATCCACGAGCTCATTGTGAATGCGCACGGTGAATGCGCACGACAAGCCGCGGCGCTCGACGGGCACCGTCGCCCGGAACAGCGGCGATCGGGCTGGTCGCCGCCGATATGGCCATAAGCGAAGTCGCGGACCGGGCTCATGATGATATGGCTGACCCACCCCTCAGATCCTGCGCGACGTGCGCGAGGCTCGCGCGCGCCGGCTAAATGAGCAGCTCGCCCGCATGCGGCAACTCTACGGTTACGGCGAGTACGACTGGGACGCATTGCCGGTCAAGCGAGCCGAGATCCACGCCGCGCAGCAAAGCCTTCCCGACGAGGCGTCGGTCACGCCACAGGATGGCGACCTCGAATGGTGCCGCGCACAGCCTCGACGGCTTCAACATTGGAAAGGTGACGTCCTTTTGTACTCAGGCGACCCCGAAAGCCGACCGTTTGCGCAGCTCGAGCTGTTTACAGCGCCGGTCTCAGTGGTTATCGCCAGCTGAAGACCCCGTAAACAGAGTGACTTTTCAGGAAAGGCTATCAATCACGGTATGAGGACTAGTCCCTGCAAAGTGACTGATCCCCGCAGGTTGGAATCGGCTGCAACTGAATGGAAATGGCTTCACTGCAATGCAGTGGGCTGCGAATCGGGGAGACAGGACTCGCACCTGCGACCCCTGGTCCCCCAGACCAGCACTTATTCCTGATCGCTGCCCGAGTTCAGAAAGAGTGCATTCCTCGACGAATGGTTGGAATGACGACGAGAGCGCGGATGGTGGAATCCGTTGGAATCGCGTTGAACCTGGCATCTGTTGGGTGGAGCGCAGATCTCCCCAATTCCGTCGGGCTACGGGACGAGGATCCCTCGGCCACGCACCCGACCCTTGTTGAGATCTCGCATTGCGTCGTTGACCGCGGTGAGCGGATAGGTCGCCGTCATCAGCCGCACCAATCCGCGGGCCGCCAGGTTCATCAGTTCCGCGAGCTCGTTGTACGTGCCGACCAGGTTGCCGATGACGTTGATTTCGGTGAGGATGATCTGCATCGTCGGGATGTTGACAGCGCCGCCGTAACCCACCACGAATTGCGACCCGGCACGGCGCAGCATCTTCGTCGCGTCAAGCTCCGCGCCCTGCTCACCGACGAAATCGATGACGACCTCGGCACCCTGGCCGTCGGTGAGCTCGAGGACGCGATCGACCTGCGTGCCATCTCCAACTACTGTATGGTCCGCTCCCCATGCCCCAGTGAGCGCGAGGGCGTCCGGGCTCTTGTCCACGACGATGATCTCAGTCGCGGTCAGTGCCCTGAGGCATTGGATCCCGATGTGGCCCAGACCGCCGGCGCCGAGGACGACGGTTCGCGTACGCGGCGGCAGCATCGGTTGCGCCTTCTTCACAGCGTGATACGCAGTCAGGCCTGCGTCGGCGAGGGCGGCGACGTCGGTCGGCTGCAATTTGGGGTCGATCTTGATAACGGCGCGGGCACCAGTCTTTAGATATTCGGCGAACCCGCCGTCGGCGAAAAGCCCGGGGAAGATCCCGGTCTCGCAATGCATGTCCGCGCCCGCTCGGCAGGCCGGACACAGCCCGCAGGTGATCAGCGGGTGGACGATGACCGTGTCGCCGACGGCCACGTTGGCGACCGCGCTGCCGATGCTCTCCACCCAACCGGCGTTCTCATGCCCCGGGATGTAGGGCAGCGAAAGGCCCGCCGCGCGCTGTGCCGCGTCGAACTGGCCCTCGTGGATGTGCAGGTCGGTGCGACACACCCCGGCCGCACCAATCCGGACGATGACGTCGAAGGGACTGGTTATTTTCGGGTCGGGGACCTCCTCGACCACCAGGTCCTCGTGGAAACTGTGCAACCGCGCTGCCTTCATCTCAGCCCCTCCAACGTCGGACCTTGCTGGGTGAATCGGGACCCAGGCAGGCCCCACGCCCGGAAGAATTCGCCGGTGGCCCGGCAGGTCGCGACATTCACGTCATTGCCGGCGGCGATGAGCTGCTCGTGCCGCGTCCGCGCCCGCTCAAGTAGCGCGGCGGCGGGTGGGCCGCCGATAAGCCTGGCGGACGGATCGTGGCCAGCGCCGTCCCGGTCGCTCAGCGCCGTCAGCACGGCGGCCCGGGCCTCGTACGAAAGAAACGCGAGCCGGGGCGTGCCGCCCTCGGCCTGGTACCGGACGGCCAGCGGTTCGGCATCGAGGTCGGGCTGCATACCGCCGTCCTCATCCATCGAGCCGGCGTCGCCCACCCGCCGGGTCAGCAACTCGTCAGCAGACATGCCGCTCCCGGCCAGCGCGAGCAGGAGCGGGCGGGCGGCCTTGTCCAGCGCCTGCGGCCGATCACCGTGGGCGGCGTTCCTCGTCTCTGCGGGCGCCCCGCCCAGGGGACGCCATGGGACCGGCACCCCGTTGGCCCGCAGCCACAGCTTCGGCCCGAACGCCAGCGCCGCGGCCTGAGTGTCGGTCACTGCCGGGTCGCGTGTCACCCACTGACGGAACCTGTCCTCGGCGGCCATCGGATCGTGACGAGCTGCGGCCAGGAACGGGCTGAGACGACCCGAGGCTGCCTCGAGACGGAATCGGTCCAGGGTGGACACCGCCGCCCGAATGACGGGCTCGGGCGAGCGGCACCGGCGCGCCAGGAGACGGACCAGCCGAGCGACCGACGGCTGACTCAACAGCGCGAACTCGCGGCGACCGGCCAGAGCAGCAACCACCTGGCCGATCGCGGCCCCGGCCCCGGAGGAGTCCTCGTTGACCACCTCAGCGATCTCCGCCGCGATGAAGTGGTCCTGGATGTCCACCCGGCAGCGCTTCACTCCGCGCACCGCCTCCACCCGGGAGCGTACCTCCCGCCCGATCTGTACGGCGAACGGCGACGGGCACAACGGCGAAGTGAGGTGATAGCGAACCAACACCTCACCACCCCCAACGTGTTCGACCGCGTCGAGCAACTCCATGTCAGCCAGCGAGCGACGGATCTCCGGGTCGGAGACGCTGCCCGCGGCTGCGCGCACGGCCGCGAGGTCGATCCTCTGCAGGATGGAAGGACTCACATTGGCACCGATCCCACGGCTCCGCGCCCCACCACCTCCTGCGTTTCCGGCATTGACGCGAGGTAGTCACAGCGGCGTCGGGCGAACTCGTCCTCAGCGAGCTCGGCCGTCTTTGACGCGATGTCGACGCCATAGAGCCGAGCCAGGTTGCCCGCGACGATCTTCGTCTTCGTCTCCTCGTCGAGGCTGACACCGAATTCCTCCTGGATGTCGGCTGGCAGCTCAAAGGCCAGCAGGTCGGCGAGCTGCCACTCCGGATACCAGATGGGGAAGTCGGTTCCGTAGATGATGCGCTCGGGCCCCAGCCAGAACAGCAGGTTCGCCATGGCGTTGGCAAAGGACCGGGGACGGTTGTGCACGAAGGCCAGGGCCACGGCGAGTGAGGCGTAGACGTTGGGGCTGCGGGCCGAGAGCCAACAGAAGTCGTCCAGCCGCGGTAGCCCGCAATGGTCGACGATGAAGTTCAGTTCGGGATAGAGCGAGGACGGCTCGTCGATATCGCGCACGTCGAATCTCTCAAGCGCGAGCGGTTCGACCGCCGGGCCCTTGTGGAAGTGCATGTTCTTGATACCCAGCTCGATGCACTTCTCGTAGAGGGGGAAGACCGCCGGGTCGTTGGCCTTCCACCCTCGGGACTCACCGCGCCACTCGGCCGTGTACCACTTGAAGCCCCTCATGCCGAGCTCGGTGACCTGGTACTCCAGTTGCTCCAGCGCGTCGGGGGCGCGAGGGTCGATGCCGCCGAGGGGGATCAGCCGCTGGGAGGCACGCCGAGTGAGCTCGGCATTGCGTACCGGGTTGACGAAGCCGGTGTGATAGAAGTCCGTCAGAACCTGCGTGGACAGGATCGCCATGTCGGCGCTGCCCCGCACGAACATGGTCTCCAAATACCAGTCCGGATCGGTCTTGCGGAATACCGTGTCGTAGTCCATGTGCCAGTGCGGCTGCCCGGTCGGATTGAAACCGTTATGAAAGGCGTAGAAGGTCTCGATGAAAGCCTCCCCATACGCATTCTTGCAATTCTCCTGGCTGGCGTCCCAAAAGCCCGTGTGAGCGTCGAATACGAACTTGCCATCTTTCATGCGTCCTCTCCTGTGGCGTCGGAACCCGCTGGCGGCAGGGGGTCATTAGACGCTTATGAGGGGGAGAGTGCAACTGGCCATCTGGGAGATCTGCAATGCGCTGCAATGAGCGAAAAGGCGTTCACCGCATTGCAAACGGCTGCGAATCGGGGAGACAGGACTCGAACCTGCGACCCCTGGTCCCCCAGACCAGCACTGATTTTCAGCCGCGAAGCCGAGTTCAGAAATACTGGTTTCGCGGGGAATTGTTTGGAATGAAGACGCTGCCGGAGAGAGGTGCTGCGGAGATGCCCTGCGGGCCCTCCCCGCTCGTCAGCGGTAGCAGTAAGAGTCGGATGAAGCGTCGCCGCCCTGCAGGCGAATCTGATGTACACGTCTGCCTTTGAACTCCTCGCCGTGAGGGAAGAATTTCTCGTCGATGCTCAGGCCGCCGTTCGGATCGACATCCACCTTTGCCATCCAGGCGCCAACGCCTTCGGGATAGAACTGATCGTCCCACGAGCCGTACAGTGAGTTGGTGAAATAGACCCGCCGACCGTCGCGGCTGACCTCGACCATCTGCGGTCCGCCGGACAAGGGCAGGTCGGGCGCGGCCGGATGTGACGTGCGGTTGACGATGCCACCCAGCCGCACCGATCCGACCTCCTTGGGGTGTCCGGGATCAGTGACGTCGTACTGCTTCATCTCGCCCGTACCCCAACAATCGACATACAGAAACCGGTCGTCCACGGACAGGTCGATGTCGGAGATGAGCGGCGGGACCGCGGCGAACGGCTTGAGCGCAGGGGGCAGCAGATCAGGGTCGGCAGGTTCCGCCGGAATGGTGATGACCTCCTCAGCCATCCACGTGTCGCCTTCGCGGAACCAGCGCCATAC
>JBAPWO010000142.1:0-15967 GCA_049283735.1 Candidatus Dormiibacterota bacterium | reverse complement strand
TGCTGCTGCTCTCCCTCGGCGTGATGCTCTACCTGTCGCCGCTGCTGGCATTGGTGAGCCTGGTGGTCGCGCCGAGCCTGCTGATCGTGTCGTACCGCATGCGCTGGCGGATCTTTCCGGCGACCTGGGACGGACAGCAACGCGAGGGTGACCTGGTCCAGATCGTCGACGAGGACCTGAACGGCGTCCGCGTCGTCAAGGCGTTCGGTCAGGAGCAGCGCGAGGTCGAACGAATCGCGGCAGCCGCCAAGACCGTCTACGGATCGCAGATGCGGGCGGTGCGTCTGCAGTCGCGCTACCAGCCGCTGCTCGAGGCGATCCCGCTGTTCGCGCAGGTGGCCATCCTCGCGCTCGGCGGTTGGCTGGCGCTCCACCATCAGATCACCCTCGGCACCTTCCTGGCGTTCTCGACCTACGTCACGCAGCTCATGGCTCCGGCCCGCCAGCTCGCCGGGGTCCTGACCATCGGCCAGCAGGCTCGGGCGGGGATCGAGCGCATCTTCCAACTGCTCGACCTGCCGCCGGCCATCGCCGACGCACCTGACGCCGTCGACCTCCCCGAGCTCCGCGGTGACATCCGGTTCTCGAGCGTCCATTTCCGCTACGGCGAGGATGACCCGGTCATTCAGGGAGTCGATCTGCACATCGCGCCGGGCGAACGCGTGGCCATCGTGGGCCCGAGCGGGAGCGGCAAGTCGACCCTGGCAATGCTCGTCCCGCGCTTCTACGATCCAACCGAGGGAGCGGTCCTCATCGACGGCCACGACGTGCGCACTGTCACGCTGCGGTCGCTGCGCCGGCAGGTGGGGGTCGTCTTCGAGGACAGCTTCCTGTTCTCGGACTCGGTTCGGGCGAACATCGCCTACGGACGGCCGGACGCGACCGACGCGGAGATCGAGGCGGCCGCCCGTGCCGCGCAGGCGCACGACTTCATCGTGGAGCTGCCCCGCGGCTATGACACGGCAATCGGTGAGCGGGGCCTGACCCTGTCGGGGGGGCAGCGTCAGAGGATCGCGCTCGCCCGCGCGATCCTGTACGACCCACGCATCCTCATCCTCGACGACGCCACGAGCGCGATTGACGCGGGAGTCGAGGCAGCGGTCCACGACGCTCTCCGCGGGGTCATGGCCGGTCGCACGACGCTGCTGATCGCGCACCGGCAATCGACGCTGCATCTCGCCAACAGGATCGTCGTGCTCGATGGAGGCGTCGTCGTCGATCAGGGCACCCATGACGAGCTCATGGCCCGAAGCGCGCTCTACCGGACACTCGTATCCGGGCTCGACGAGCTCGATTCCATCGAGGCGCTCGCCACCATCGCATCGACCGCCGGAGTGGACGGCGTTACCGCGTCCGCCTGGGCTGGTGACCGGCAGCGGTCCGGCAATCGCGCGGCCGCACGCACCGTCGGCGCGCCCAGCCTGGGTCCGGGCCTCGGCGGCGGGTCCGGCTGGCGGCTGAACCTGGCGCCGACCCCCGAGTTGCTCGCCCGCGTGGCGCGATTGCGGCCCGTGCGCGACGTGCCCGCGGTCGATCTCGATCGGGAGTCACGTCCAGACAGGAACTTCAGCCTGCTCCGGCTGCTGCGCGAGTTCCGCCGGCCATTGCTGCTCGGACTCGTCTTTGTGGTCATCGACGGGTTGATGACCCTTGCGGGGCCGATCCTGGTGAAGACTGGTCTCGACGGTGGGGTGGCGAAGGGGTCGTCCGTCGTCCTCTTCGCCGCCGCCGGTGTGTTTCTGGTGGTCACGCTCGTCGATCTCGTCGACGAGATCGGTGAGACGTTTGTCACCGGCCGTGCGGCGCAGCGAATCATGCTGTCGCTCCGGATCCGGATCTGGGCGCAGCTGCAACGCCTGTCCCTCGATTACTACGAGCGCGAGATGGCGGGTCGAATCATGACCCGGATGACGACCGACGTCGACCAGTTCGAGTCGCTGATCGAGAACGGACTGCTCTCCGCGCTCGTCTCGATCGTCACGTTCATCGGCGTCGGTGTGGCGCTGGTGGTGATCAACACCGAGCTCGGCCTCTGCACGCTCTCGGTGGCGGTTCCCCTTGCTGCGGCGACGGTCGTCTTCCGGCAGAAGGCGGCCCGCCTCTACAGCATCTCCCGCGAGCGAATCGCCATCGTCAACGCGGACTTCCAGGAGAGCCTCTCCGGTGTTCGCGAGTCGCAGGCATTCGTGCATGAAGGCGCCGCGATGGCGCAGTTTCACCGACTCGGTCGCTCGTACCTCGACACCCGCGTCGCAGCCCAGCGTCTGGTGGCGACGTACTTCCCGTTCGTCCAGTTCATGGCCGCTGTCGCCGACGCGATCGTGCTCGGCGTCGGTGCGCGGTTGATAGCGAGCGGCGACCTGACCACCGGGGCGCTGATCGCATTCCTGCTGTACATCGATCTGTTCTTCTCGCCGATCCAGCAGCTCTCGCAGGTGTTCGACGCCTGGCAGCAGACGCGCGTATCAGTCAGTCGTATCGCCGAACTGATGCAGCTCGACACGCTCACGCCCAACCCGGCCGTTCCCGAGGACCCGGGCCGGCTCCACGGCGATCTCAGCCTGAACCACGTGCGATTTTCGTACCCGGTGCCGGTGAATCGACCCGGCTTCGAGGGGGTGCGCCCCGCCGACCGGCGCGGACCCAAGGATCCGCGGCTCCTGCAATCGCGAGATGCGGCGTGGCGGAGGCCGCCGGAGGCGCTGCGCGGCATCGACCTGCAGATCGCGGCCGGGGAGACGGTTGCGCTCGTCGGGGAGACGGGCGCCGGCAAGTCGACAGTCATGAAGCTGCTGGCACGTTTCTACGATCCCGATGAGGGAAGCGTCGAGGTCGATGGCCACGACCTCCGTGCCATCGACCTGCACTCGTTCCGGCTGCAACTCGGGTATGTGCCGCAGGAGGCATTCCTGTTCTCGGGCACGATTCGGGACAACATCGCTTACGGCCGGCCGGAAGCGAGCGATGCCGAGGTGGAAGCGGCGGCTCGCACGGTGGGCGCACACGAGTTCATCGCCCGCCTTTCCGATGGCTACCACCACGAGTTGACCGAGCGCGGGCGGTCGCTCTCGTCCGGTCAGCGCCAGCTGATCGCGCTGGCTCGCGCCGAGCTGGTCGACCCCGCGCTCCTCCTCCTCGACGAGGCCACGTCGAACCTCGACCTGGTGACCGAGGCACGCGTCGCCGCTGCGATGCAGGAGGTTTCCCACGGTCGGACCACCGTGGTGATCGCCCACCGTCTGCAGACCGCGAGAGCGGCGGACCGCATCATCGTGTTGCACAGCGGGCAGGTGGTCGAGACCGGGACTCACGCCCAGCTGATTGCGACGCGGGGGAGATACGCGGCGATGTGGGACGTCTTCAGCGTTGCCGGCAGCGCCACGCCCGCCCCGCAACTCCGGTAGCGGCGGGCGCATGCTCGTCTATCTAAGCGGCGATCTGCAACGCCTCGTCGATGAACGCGACCAGCCGACCCTTCGACGTGAACCCCACCATCTGGCGTACAGGGTTGCCGCCGATGAACACCAGCAGGGTGGGCACGGACATCACACGATATCGCCCCTGGGTCACCGGGCTGGCGTCGACGTCGACAGTGAGCACGCGAAGCGCGCTCGACCGCTCGTTCGCGACCTCGTCGAGCACCGGTGCGAGCAGGCGGCACGGCGGGCACCAGGTGGCACCGAACTCGACGAGCACCGGTGTATCGGATGCGAGCACCTCGGCATCGAAGGTCGCGTCATCGACGGTCTTGATCATGTGGTTCTCCTGACGAGGGGCGGGTGGTGACCGCCTTGTAGGCGGCGCAGTTCGAAAAGGTGTGGGTCGCGTTCCGAACGCGGGCGCGCCGTCCACGCGCGGGCGGAGGCGGGTCGCGATCCTCGGCGGCGTACCGGTCCCAGACCGACTGACGTGACATGCCGAGACGGTCAGCGATGTCCTGCCAGCTCATGCCGTCGGCGCGAGCCGCGAGGACGGTGGATGCCCGGCGAGATCCGAGCAAGACCGCCACCGATCGCAGCGCCACGAGGCGGTCTCGAGTCGGGAGGTCGTTGATCACGTTCAGCACCGTCGCCACGGCTACGTCCGCCTTCGGTGTGGAGGTCGAATACGCCATATGTCAACTATACATGACATATCGGTCAGACGCTGGCGCGGCGGTCGACGCCCAGGGCCGGGGCACCGGTGGCAGTAGGGGAGTAGCCCTCAGCTTCTTGCCGAGCCGGCACTGTGCTCGCGTGCTGCATCGACGGAATGGCTGAGCACGATCAGGGATCGCTGCTGCAGCGGGACCTCATCGCCCTCGTGATGGACGCTCGATCCACGATGTCCTTCGGGGTCGTCCGTATCCATGACCAGCGTCCACCCGCCGCGCCACCCTGACGGCATCGTCCAGGTGATCGGGACATCCCCGCTGTGGAGCAGGATCATCAGCGAGTCCCCCACGATGCGATGACCACGCGGATCACGGTCGGGGATCTCCTCACCGTTGAGGATCATGCCGATGGTTCGCTCGCCGTCGTTGTCCCAGTTCGCGTCAGTGAATTCCTCGCCATTGGGCAGCAGCCAGATGATGTCCTTGCGTCCCGAGCGCCGTGTTGCCTCGCCCGAGAAGAAGCGTTTCCGGCGCAGCACCGGCTGTTCGCGTCGAAACGCAACGACCCGCTGGACGAATCGCAGCATCACCGGGTCGACGTTGGTCCAGTCGAGCCACGACAACTCGTTGTCCTGACAGTACGCATTGTTGTTGCCCAGCTGAGTGCGGCCGATCTCGTCGCCACCGCAGATCATCGGGCAGCCCTGGGAGAGCAGCACCGTCGCGATCAGGTTGCGGCGCTGGCGGTCTCGCAGCGCGGTGATGTCCGGGTCGTCGGTCTCGCCCTCGACACCGCAATTCCACGAGCGGTTGTCGTTGGCGCCATCCTCGTTTCCTTCGCCGTTGGCCTGGTTGTGCTTCTGGTTGTACGTGACCAGGTCGCGGAGGGTAAAGCCATCGTGCGCGGTGACGAAGTTGATGCTCGCCCATGGCTGTCGCCCATCCCACTGGTAGAGGCTGCTCGATCCGGTGAGGCAGTTGGCGATGTCGCGGACACCGCCCGCTTCGCCGCGCCAGAAGTCACGCACGGTGTCCCGGTACGCGCCGTTCCACTCCGCCCACCGCACCGGGAAGTTGCCGACGTGATAGCCGCCCTCGCCAACGTCCCATGGCTCGGCCACGAGCTTGACCCGAGAGAGCACCGGATCCTGGTGGATGATGTCGAAGAACGCCGAGAGACGGTCCACGTCATAGAACTGTCGTGCCAGGGCAGCTGCCAGGTCGAATCTGAACCCATCGACATGCATCTCCGTCACCCAATAGCGAAGACTGTCGGTGATCAACTGCAAGGTGATCGGACTGCTGACGTTGAGGCTGTTGCCGGTCCCGGTGACGTCGAAATAGAAGCGCGGCTCGTCCTCGACCAGCCGGTAATAGGACGGGTTGTCGATACCTCGAAAACTCAGCGTCGGCCCCAGATGGTTGCCCTCACCCGTGTGGTTGTACACGACGTCGAGGATCACCTCGAGCCCGGCGGCATGGAGGGCGCGCACCATGGCCTTGAACTCACGGACCTGGTCCCCGCTTCGACCACCGGCGGAGTAGCGGCTCTCCGGAGAGAAGTACCCGACCGAGTCGTATCCCCAGTAGTTCACCTGGCCGCGATCGATGAGGTGGCCCGCATCGATGAAGTGGTGCACCGGCATGAGCTCGACTGCGGTGACCCCGAGTTGCTGCAGATATTCGAGCGAGCTGGGATGTGCCAGTCCGGCATACGTGCCTCGCAATTCCGCCGGAATGTCGGGATTGCGTTTCGTGAACCCCTTCACGTGCAGCTCGTAGATCACGGTGTCAGCCCACGCGGTGTCCGGCCGCCGATCGTCGCCCCATGGGAAGCTCCTGTCGACCACAACGCTTTTCGGCATCGCGGCAGCGGAGTCGAGTGGACTGGGGTCGAGATCGTCGCCGTCGAACGAATAGCCGAACAACGCGGGACCGTGCTCGAACCGTCCCGCGATCGCCAGCGCGTAGGGGTCGAGGAGCAGCTTCCGGGGGTTGTGTCGAAGGCCGTGTCGCGGGTCGTACTTCCCGTGAACACGCAGGCCATACCGCTGTCCGGGACCGACCTGGTCGATGTACCCGTGCCAGACGAGATCGGTACGCTCCTCGAGTGCATACGCGGCTGTTTCGACGCCGTCCTGCGTGTACAGCACGACGTCGACCGCATCCGCCGATGCCGAATACACGGCGAAGTTCGTGCCCTCGCCATCCCAGGTGGCACCGAGCGGCGCCTCGCTGCCGGGCCAGGCCTGATGTCGAGGTGTGGATCGGCCTCCCGTCCGCCGGCTAGGAGCGGTCATGCGGTTCCAATGATGGCGCACCTTCAAAAATTGATAGCATCACTTGCATACGTGCTTATACCGCAACTGATACTCGCGAAGGTCATCGTTCCAGGACAGCGCCTGTGAGGGCGAATCCTCGCGCCACCTACCGGGTGCAGCTGCGCGAGGAATTCGACTTCGACGCCGCCGCTGCCACCGTGCCGTACCTCGAGGAGTTGGGGATCTCGCACCTCTACTGCTCACCGTACATGCAGGCGGCGGAGCACAGTGCTCACGGGTATGACGTTGTCGATCCGACGCGGGTGAGCACGGCGCTCGGCGGAGAACCCGGGCTGCGCCGCCTCGATCACGCACTCAGGGCCGCGCAGATGGGGCAGCTTCTCGACACGGTGCCAAACCACATGTGCATCACCGAGCGCGCAAATACCTGGTGGTGGGACGTCCTCCGCCATGGGCGTGGCAGCCCATACTCGCCGTTCTTCGACATCGATTGGGAGGCGTCCGCGTCGCAGGGTCGCGTGCTGCTTCCCGTGCTCGGCGCGCCGCGTGCCGAGCTGCTCGCCGCGGGCGCACTGCAGGTCGTCAGGGGAGCGGACGGCGGCTTCGAACTGCACTACGAGGCCAACGCGTTTCCGCTCGCGCCCGGTACGGCGGTGACATCCGGACCGGTGTCGCTCGAAACCCTTGACGCGCAGCACTACATCCTCGAGGACTCGAGGACGGGAGCGGCTCATGTCAATTACCGCAGGTTCTTCGATGTCTCATCGCTGGCCGGCGTCTGCGTCGACGTGTCCAGCGTCTTCGACACCGTGCTCGCTCGCGCGCTCGAATTGGTCAAGGACGGCACTGTCGACGGGCTCCGCGTCGACCACATCGACGGGCTTCGTGACCCGGCCGCGTTCGCGTCCCGCCTGCGATCCCAGGCTCCAGCGGCCTGGCTGGTCGTCGAGAAGATCCTTGCGACGGGGGAGCAGCTGCCGGTCGACTGGCCGATCGACGGGACCACCGGATATGAGTTCGGCGCCCTGCTGACGTCGCTCATGGTCCATCCGGGGGGGCTCTCGGAAGTCTCCGAGTGCTACCGCCAGTACACCGGCGACTCCGGCGACTTTCCGGTCCATTCGCATCGAGCCCGCAGCGAGGTGCTCGAGACCGTGCTGAGCGCCGAACTCAGCCGGCTCATTCGCGTCGCCGCCGCCGCCGGAGTTGACGATGCGCGCTCAGAGCTCGTCGAGCTCGCGGCGGGAATGCCACGGTATCGGGTCTATCCCCGAGCCGGCGCCCCGCTTTCGATCGACGACGAACGGGCGATTGCCGCTGCCGAGGAATGGGCACGGCAATCCGGTCGTTGTGATGAGCAGCGCCTTGACGCACTCCTCGCAGCGCTCCGGGGTGAGGACGGACGATCGGCCGCGAGCGGCGAGCTCCGCGAGCGCTTTCAGCAGGTTGCGGGCGCGGTCATGGCGAAGGGCGTCGAGGACACCGCCTTCTACCGCTCTGTCCGCCTCGTCGCGCTCAACGAAGTCGGTGCCGACCCGGAGCGCACCAGCAGGCTCGACGAGTTTCACGCATGGTGCGCTCAGAACTCGAGCCGGCACCCGCTCACTTTGCTGGCCACCACCACGCACGACACCAAGCGGGCCGAGGATGCGCGCCTGCGAGTCGGACTGCTCTCCGAGATGCCGCAGCGATGGCGCGATGCCGTCGCGCGTCTGGACGTCGTCGGCGCGCGCCACCGTGGTGCGCACCCGCCGTCACGCGAGGCCGAATACCTCTTCTACCAGACCATGGTGGCTGCGCACCCGCTGGATGTGGATCGCGCATGGGCGTACATGCTCAAGGCAGCTCGTGAGGCAAAGCTCGAGACGAACTGGGTGGAACCGAATCAGCACTATGAGGCGCATCTCGAGCACTTTGTGGACGCCATGATGTCCGACCCGGACGTGCAGGCGGTGATCGGCGAGCTGGTGGCGTCGATGACGCCGGAGTGGCAGACGCTGTCGCTCTCGCAGACGTTGATCAAGCTCACCGCCCCCGGCATTCCGGACATCTATCAGGGTTCAGAGCTCTGGGACCTTCGACTTGTGGATCCCGACAATCGCGAGCCGGTTGACTACGAGGTCCGTCGCCGGTTGCTGCGCGCCGTGATGGCCGATCACGGCAGCTTCATGTCCCGACTCGCGGAAGGCGGTCCGAAGCTGCGCCTGATTGCGACCGCACTCGCGGTCCGAGCTCGCAATCCCGAGGCGTACGACATCGGCTCCGGGTATCAGCGCGTGGTGGCGATCGGGGCGCGTGCGGATCACGCGATCTGTTTCGTCCGTACCCGTGCGGACGAGCAGCCGGTCACGGTGACGATCGCGTTCCGCTGGCCGCTTCTGCTCCGCCCCGGATGGCTGGAGACGCTGGTTCATCTTCCCGATGGCCGCTGGCGCGACGCACTCACCGGACATGAGGTGCGAGGCGGTGAGCAGCGCCTGGCGACCTTGCTTGACGAGGCGCCCGTCGCGCTGCTGGAGCGCGCGTGACCGCCCGGCGGATCAGCCTCTGGGCGCCCGCGGCGACGACCGTCGAGCTGGTCGCGGAGACCGGGCCTTTCGCGATGGAGGAGTCGGGAGGCGGCTGGTTCGCGTCCAATGCCGACCTCGCCGCCGGCGATGACTATGCGTTCAGTGTCGATGGCGGAGAGGCGATGCCGGATCCGCGTGCGAGGTGGCAGCCGGCAGGCGTTCACGGGCGATCGCGACTCGTCGAACCCTCTCGCCGGCGCGACTTCGACGTATGGCGAGGGTTTCCGCTCAGCGCGGCAATCATCTACGAGCTGCACGTCGGCACGTTCACACCAGAAGGCACGTTCGACGCCGCGATCACACGCCTCGACCACCTCCTCGACCTGGGCGTCAACGCCATCGAGCTCATGCCGATCGCGGAGTTCCCCGGCCGGCAGGGATGGGGCTATGTCGGCGTCGATCTCTTCGCCCCGCAGAGCACCTACGGTGGCCCGGCAGGACTCCATCGCCTCATCGACGCCAGCCACGCTCGCGGCATCGCGGTGATCCTCGACGTGGTCTACAACACGTCGGTCCGGAGGGGGATTATCTCGGAGCGTTCGGACCCTATTTCACCAATCGATACGAGACACCCTGGGGAAGCGCGTTCAACTTCGACGCTGAGCATTCTGACGAAGTGCGACGGTTCGTGCTGGACAACGTGGAGACGTGGTTGCGCGAGTACTCGCTGGACGGGCTTCGCCTCGATGCCGTGCACGCGATCATCGATACGTCCCCGCTGCACATCCTCGAGGCGATCGCGACCCGCGTCGATGAGCTGGCGACTGAGCTCGACCGCGAGCTCTGGGTCGTTGCCGAGAGCGACAGCAATGATCCGCGACTCGTGCGCGACCGTGAGCGTGGCGGTTACGGCGTGCATGCGCAGTGGAACGACGACTATCACCACGCGCTGCACGCACTGCTCACGGGAGAGCGACAGGGCTACTACGAGGACTTCGGGAGCCCCGACGAGGTCCGCACCGCGTTGCTCCAGACATTCGTCTACGCGGGCCCGTACTCGCGACATCGGAAACGTACCGTCGGTCGCGCTGTGGGCGATCTACCCCAATCTCGCTTCATCGTCTACTCGCAAAACCACGATCAGGTTGGCAACCGCGCCGCCGGCGAGCGTCTCTGCCACCTGGTGAGCGAGGGGCGGTCACGCATGGCGGCTGCGCTGACCCTGCTCTCACCGATGGTTCCCATGCTGTTTCAGGGCGAGGAATGGGCGGCGAGCACCCCGTTTCAGTTCTTCACGGATCTTGGCGATGCCCACCTGAGCAAGGCGGTGACCAACGGCCGGCGTCGCGAATTCAGAGCGTTCGGGTGGCCGCCCGGTTCGGTGCCCGATCCCCAGGCACTGGCGACCTTCGAGCGGTCGATCCTGCGCTGGGACGAGGTTCGCGACGGAAGCCACGCGCGCATGCTGGAGTGGCATCGACGCCTGATCGAGATCCGTCGCGTTCGCTGCCTCACGACGGACGCCGGGCGCGCCACCACCGACGCCTGGTACGACAGCGCGCGAAGCCTGTTGCTGTACGCCCACACCGACCTCTTGGTGTGCTGCAACCTTGGACTCGAGACCATCCGTGTTCCGGAGGCCACGGGCGCCACGTTGCTGCTCTCGTCGGGCGACGCGGCCTGCTCTGATGCCACGCCGGCACTCGCGGCGGACTCGGTCGCGATCTGGAGCGGGGCGGAACGCCCGGTCGCGGACTAAGCTGAGGCTGTGGTGGCGTCGGGCTCCAGATGCCACACCGGCAGCGTCAATACGAATGACGCACCGCCGCCGGGAGTCGTTCGTGCAGTGATGTCGCCGCCGTGGAGACGGGCCAGTTCGCGCGAGAGGTAGAGCCCGAGTCCGGTGCCGGAGATATGACTGTTCTCAGGGGTCACGAGACGGCTGAATCGAGTGAACAGACGGTGCATCTGCTCTGCGGGGATGCCGAGGCCGTGATCGATGACGGCGACACTCGCGATGTCCTGGCTCACAGTCGCGTAGCAGCTGATCTCACCTCCATGTGGAGAGAATTTGAGCGCATTGTCAAGGAGATTCCTCATGATCGTCTCGATCCTTCCCGCGTCGACATCGACGAGCACGCCGCTGTCCGGCAGGCGCACGTCGACATTGTGATGGGCGCTGAGCTGCGATTGGATCGCCGACGTCGCGGCGACGAGGATGTCTCGCAGGCTCTGCGGCTGCCGCTCGAGGCGGGTCACGCCCTCCTCGAGGCGCGCGGTCTCGAGCATCTCGTTGACGAGCGCGTTCATGTCGTTGAGCTTCCGCTCGATAACCGGCATCGCGCGTTCGAGCCCGTCCTCGTCGAGCGACCCGTCAGCCATCATCGAGAAATATCCGCGCACCACGGCGATGGGCCCGCGCAGCTCATGTGACGCAAGCTTGAGGAAATCGGAGCGCATCTTCTCCATCGAGCGTGTGCGCTCGATGTGCTCGTGCAACCGCCGCGCCTCGGCATCACCGAGGGCGCGGATGCGTTCCTCGGATGCCTTGATCTGCCAGACGAGTCCGGCCGCGAATGCGGCGAGCTGCAGGGTCCATGCGTCCTCGTGGCTGAATCCATCGGGCTTGATGGGTTCGTGGGCGGCGAGGACCCCGAGGCGCAGTGATCCGGCGCGCCACGCGACCGCCATCGTATCGGCGGCAGACTTCGTGTGCTCCCGGTCCTGCAGGCCAATGCCCAGCTCCGCCGCAGGCCCGCGAAACACCGCATCACCGAAGACCACGCGATCGCGATCGGATGTGCCGGTGGGGTCGCAGGGCACGGCGCGCCACCGCTCGAACTCGGTTGCCGCGACACCGTGGGCGCCCGCCGCAGGGATCAACCTCGTTCCATCGCTGCTCAGCCGCCAGAGCGTGACGCTACGCGCTCCCACGAGCTCCGCGACGGTCCCGGCAAAACGCGCATACAGGTCGACGTCCGACGACGTCGCATCCAGATGATCGGAGACACGCAGGAGCGCGTGCAGGGCCCTTTGCTGTGCCTCCTTGGTCTCGGCAAACAGCCTCGCGTTGTGGAGGGCGAGGGCCGCGGAGAGTGCGATCTGTTCGAGGTTGTCCAGATCGAGCTGCGCGAATGGTTGGTCCGTGCGCCGGCTGACCGCGAGGATGCCGAGAACGCGGCCACCGGTTCTGAGCGGCAGGATCACGCGCGTGTGCACATCCGACAATTGCTCCTGCATATCGGGTGGCATCCCCGGCATATCGGAAAATCCTTCGAATGCCACTTCACCGCTGTCAATCGCGGCACGGAGTTGGGGTGTCAGCTCCCACCTCGCGCCGATTCGCGCGGGGACGCGACTCTTGTCGTACCCCGCAATCGCCTCGATCGAATCCGCCTCGAACTTGGTCACGGTGATGCGGTCCACGTCGACCAGTTCGGCGATGCGTTCGACGATCGCCTGGACCACCCTTGAGGGATCGAGAGACGAGGAAAGCTCCCTGGTCGCCTCGCTCGTGAGGCGGAGCCGATCGACAAGGCGCTGGGTCGACTCCCTCGCCTCGTCGCCGAGCACCATGATGCTGATCAGCCGAGTGAAGCGATCCATGATGGCTCGCTCGGTATCGGTGAACGGCCGGGTCTCCGGACGCCAGAAACCGACGACCCCCATGCCGACCCGCCCATCGGGGAGGGGCATCCCGGTGGCCATCGGCACCAACCGTCCGATGCGGATGTGCGTACCGAAGACCTCCGGCGCGGCGCTCTCCCCGGGAGCGTCGGCGGTCTCGATGGGAACGCGATACAGCATCGCCCGGCCGTGCAGCATGCCCTCGTGCAGGGGCCACTCCTCGCCTATGAGACGCTCGGCCCACGGACCCGACGCCGCGACCACCTGAAACACGTCCGGTCGTGTGGCCGGCACGACCGAGATGACGCACTCCGTATCGGGGACGACGCGGGTGCCTTCGATGGCCACGGTCTGGAGCAGGTCCCGCAGCGGGACGGTCTCGCGGGGATCGGTGGGGACGTCATCGAGAAGCCGCGCCACCAGGCGGCCGATCGCCTCATTGACGCTGGGAGGCTCTCCACCGATGGGAGCGGGCCAGGATCCGCTCTCGACGACCCCGGAGGACGAGTGCTTCGGGCTCGCTTCGGGCACGGCTATAGGATGCGAAGGCACGTCATTTTGATGATAGTGACTATATCACCCAAGATCGAACAGACCCGGGAGAACGCCTGATACACTATGGCTGTCATGTTAGATGATAGCGTGGGCTCCAACCTTGACCACGCCTCCATCTAAGCGCGTCGCATCCTCCTCAGCCGGTCGAGGGCGCCGGGGCAACGACCACGTCGCGCAGCGAACAGCGCGAACGGCGACCGCGCGCCGGCTGTGGGAAACGCGCTCGGTGAGAGCGCTGGTGTGGCTGGCCATCATCCTCGCGGTCATCTGGATATTCGAAGGCGCGGCGTTCATCCTCGTTCATGTTTTCAATGTGCTCCTGCTGTTCGTCTTTGCGGGAATCGTCGCGCTCATCCTGACGCCGCTTGTGGACCGGATGGAGCGCGTCAGGCCGTTTCGCGGACATCGCTCCCTGGCCGTTCTCCTCATCTACGCGATTGGCCTTGGGATCGTTGCAGGCGCGATCATGCTGGTGCTCCCGACGGTTATCTCGCAAGCGAAAGCAGTGCCCGGACTGCTCCAGACCGTCGATCATCAGCTGCGCCAGCACGGCATCTCCGTCTCGTTCGCCTCGCTGATCAACGCGGTGAACGGGCAACAACTCGGCGTGGCACTCGGCGTTGCGGCGGCCTTTGTGTCGGGGCTGATCAGCGTGGTGCTGGTCCTGGTCATCTCCATCTATCTCCTGATCGAAGGTCACGCCGTCATCGCAACTGCGCGCAACGTCTTCCCGAATCGACAGCGCGAGTTCGACTTCGCGGCGCTCGCGGTTGGGTCGACCGTGGCGGCGTATGTGCGCGGACAGATCGTGATGTCATTCGTCATCGGCACCTATACCGGCGTGGCTCTGACCATCGCCGGCGTCCGATACGCGATTCTGCTCGGGATCCTCGCCTTCTTCCTCGAGTTCATCCCCATCGTCGGTGCGGTCGCCGCCATGGTCCTCGCCGTCGCGGTGGCCCTGGTGCAGAGCCCGGTGCTCGCGCTCGTCGCCGCTGCGATCGGTCTTGTGGGGCACGCCATCGACGCGTACCTTCTGGGTCCGCGCGTGTACGGGCGTGTCACGCGGCTTCACGCACTGGTGGCGATGGCGGCACTGCTGGTCGGCGCGGAGCTGGCCGGAGTGCTCGGCGCTCTCTTCGCGGTGCCCGTCGCCGCAGTCGGCAACATCTTCCTGGGAGCGCTCTATCGCGCTCGTCGCGGAGAAACACCGATGAGCACCGCCGCGGATGAGGAGGTGAGTGTGGAGACGCTGCCCCGCCTCGGGGAAGAGGTCAGCGCCGTCGAGGACGAGGGCGTGAACCGGAAGCCGGTGCCCCATGGCGCCTGATGGGATTCGAGTGGCTCGCCGATGACCAAGCGAGACGACGACCGATAGAGGGTGAGCTCAGCGGGGCGTGTCGGCCGACGCGATCGGCGGCGATTCGCGTGACTGCTCGACCTTCGTGGACAGCTGCGCAGGTGTCGTGTCCGCCTTGACCAGGAACTCGAGGGCTCCCAGCTTGAGACCACGCTCGCGCAACTCGGGCTCGCCGTAGTTGCTGAGAATGATCACCGGAATGTGGGTTGTCGCCGCTTCTCCCCGGAGCCGCTCGAGCACCTCGAACCCGTCGAGGCCGGGCAGGCGGAGGTCGAGATAGATGAAGTCCGGCGCCTCTTCGGAGGCCATCCGCAGACCTTCCTCGCCGTCGCGTGCGACCACCACGTCATAGCCATCCGCCGCGAGCCGCAGGCGGTACATTTCCGCGGCTGCCGCGTCGTCCTCGATCAACAGAACCCTGACGTCATCGTCCACAAAGCTTCCTCCTCTGACACCCGCCATCGGTGAAAACCCCTGGCATCCGGCTCCGCTTCGTTTCTCTGATTCTAGCGCTCCCACGTGTGTGATTCGTGCGCCGGCGCACACTCCTCGTGGAAAAGTGTGACGGGGCGACCAGTCCTCGGGCCCGAATCGCTATTATCAAAGATTGTGATAGTGGTTGTGGGGCAGTCTTCGAGCATGGCGAGAATGGCGTGGTGATCGCGTCGCTGCTGTTGAAGGCCGTGATCGGAGGGGTGCTGGTGGTGCTCTTCTCCTGCGTCGGTGAGTCGATCAAGCCACGCCGCCTCGCCGGCATCGCCTCGGCCGCCCCGTCGATCGCGCTCGCCAGCCTGGCCATCACCCTGGTGGTGTCGGGTGGCGCGTCAGCGCGAAATCTCTCGGTGGGGATGACTACAGGAGCGATTGCTCTGATCGCCTGGTGTCTGGTCGCTGCCCATGCCGTGAAACGCTACGGAGCGCTCAAGGGCTCGGCAGCCGCCACCGGGGTATGGTGTCTTGTCGCCTTTACGCTCTGGGCGGCGGCGCTGCGGTGACGCCGGTGAGATCCGGGAGAGGCGCGCGCTCGGATGAGTCCGTCCATCTCGATCTCCGCAGCCTGCGTTCGGTACGCCCCAGGGACTACGCGCTGAGGTTTGCGTTCGGGGCGGCGGTATCGGCGATGGCGGCGCTTGCTGCACGAATCGGCGGCGAACATATCGGCGGTCTGTTCCTGGCGTTTCCAGCGATCCTGCCGGCGACCTTGACACTTCTCCAGAAGGAGAATGGCAAGTCCCAGGCTGTGTCGGATGCGCACGGCGCCACCCTGGGCGCGGTGGGCATGGTCGCCTTCGCCGTCTGTGTGGCGCTGCTCCTCGGACATGTCGCGGGTTGGGCGCTCGTCGCCGGCCTGGGTGTGTGGATGGGTGTCAGCCTGATGCTCTACGGACTCACGATGGTTCTTGTGCCACCGTCCCGCGGCAGACGCGGAGGGGGTCCAGACATTGATACATGAAGACTATAAGATTACTTGACAATCACTATGCCAAGCTGATAGTCTGAACTGCGGTCCGAGAACGCCGACCACGCCCGAATTCCTCTC
>JBAPWO010000141.1:0-14060 GCA_049283735.1 Candidatus Dormiibacterota bacterium | reverse complement strand
GGATTCTGCTGATCGGCGTGACCTCGGCCATCCAGAACTACACCGCCGAATCGACCGCCGTAGTGCCGGCAGCGCAGATCTTCATCGACGCTGCGGGCGGCGGGCTCGGTCAGTTCCTACTGCTCATCGCGATCGGCGCGCAGTTCTACTGCGGGATGTCATCAGTCACCGCCAACTCCCGGATGATCTACGCATTCTCGCGCGACGGTGCTGTTCCGGGACACCAGCTCTGGAGCAAGATCAACAAGCGGACGCGCACTCCAACCAACTCGATCTGGCTGGCCGTGGTCGGCGCGTTCATCCTGTTTGTGCCCTACGTGTTCAATGCATATGCGTACGCCGCCGTGATCTCCATCGCGGTCATCGGCCTCTATGTGGCGTACGGCATCCCGATCCTCCTTCGCCTGCGCGCCGGCGACAGCTTCCAGCGAGGTCCGTGGCATCTGGGCAGGTGGAGCCGTGTGATCGGCACCATCGCAGTGGTGTGGATCGGGCTCATCAGCATCCTGTTCATCCTCCCGACGGCGTTTCCGATCACCGGCACCAACTTCAACTACACGATCGTCGCGTTCGCGGTCGTGCTCGGTGGCACCACGATCTGGTGGATGGTGTCGGCGAAGAATTGGTTCAAAGGACCGCGCGTTCAGGGCACGCCCGAGGAGCTGGCGTCGATCGAAGCCGGGTTCATCGACGCTCCTGTCCCGGTGCCTGCGGTTTCGGCAGGCTGATAGGCTGACCACACGCGTGCTCGCGGCTCAAACGCCGCGAGCACGCGAAGGATCCTCAAGATGTCCAAGCCCAGGATCGGTGTGACGTGCAGTCCGCTCCGCGGACCCGCGTACTACGCGGCCTACCTTCGCGCGGTGGAGGCCGCCGGCGGCCTACCGGTCGCACTCGATCCGCAGCCGAACGGCCTCGAGGCCGATGAGGCGGCAGCGATGATCCACGGCATCGACGGCCTGCTCGTTCCCGGCGGCTGGGACGTTGATCCGCCCGCGTACGGCGAGGTCCGCCAGGAGGAAACCCCCGATGTCGACCCGCCGCTCGATCTGACCGAGATCGCGCTGGTGCGCGCGGCGGTGGACGAGGGTGTTCCCGTCTTCGGGATCTGCCGCGGCCAGCAGGTCATCAACGTGGCCCTCGGCGGGTCGCTGCTTCAGCACATCGAGGGTCACGACTACCACGGCCATCCCCGTGATCTGCTTGCACACTCCATTGACGTAGTGCCCGGTTCGGAGCTGTCCAAGGTCACCCCGGGCGATCGGCTGATGGTGAACAGCCTGCATCACCAGTCTGTGAAGGAGGTCGCGCCGGGTTTGTACGCGACCGCGCACAGCGCCGACGGCGTCGTCGAGGGAATCGAGTCGGCGGACGGAATGATCGTGGCCGTGCAGTGTCATCCCGAAGAGCTGCTCGGCCAGCAGGGATGGGCGATGGCGCTCTTCCGCACGTTTGTCGACCGCGTTGCCGAGCACAACCACAACGGCGCGGTCGCGGCCGACGCCTCCAAGGAGGTCAGCTGACCAATGCTCACGCTCGAGGAACTCGCCAACGCCGTCGGCGCCGGCGACATCGACACGGTGGTCGTGGCCTTCACCGACATGCAGGGGCGCCTGATGGGCAAGCGGATGGAGGCGCACTTCTTCCTCGAGGAGATGGAGCACAAGAACCCGATCGAGGGCTGCAATTACCTGCTCGCCCTCGAGATGGAGATGGATCCCGTTCCCGGCTACGAGATCGCCAGCTGGGAGCGCGGCTACGGCGACTTCTCGATGGTTCCCGACTTCTCCACCATGCGCCGGATCCCATGGCTGGAGGGCACCGCGCTCGTCCTCTGCGACGTCGCCTGGAATGACGGAACTCCCGTCCGCCCGTCGCCTCGCCAGGTGCTCAAAGCGCAGGTCGAGCGGGCGCGCGCCCTCGGGTACGAGGCGATGTTCGGCTCCGAGCTCGAGTTCTTCCTGATCAAGGAGACGTACGCGCAAGCGTACGCGCAGCACTACCGCGGCCTCACACCGTCGGTGCCGTACATCCTCGACTATCACATCCTCGCCACCAGCTATGACGAGCCGTTCATCCGCTCGGTGCGCAACAACATGCAGGCGGCGGGCATGCGCGTCGAGACCTCCAAGGGCGAGGCATGGCCTGGCCAGCAGGAGCTGAACTTTCGGTATGCGGACGCGGTGACCATGGCCGACAACCACGTCATCTACAAGAACGGCATCAAGGAGATGGCCCAGCAGCGCGGCTGTTCCGTGACCTTCATGGCGAAGCCCGATCACACCTGGATCGGCAGCTCGTGCCACATTCACTCGAGCCTCTGGGGTGATGGCACGGCGCTGTTCGCCGGGGAATCGCCGCTGTTCACGCAGTACCTTGCCGGGCTGGTTGCGTGCGCCGATGAGTTCGCAGTCTTCCTCGCCCCGAACATCAACTCCTACAAGCGGTACGCGGCGGGAAGCTGGGCGCCGACCACGCTCGCATGGGGATACGACAATCGAACCTGCGGTTTCCGTGTTGTCGGCCACGGCAAGGCCCTGCGTGTCGAGTGCCGCATCCCGGGTGCCGATGCCAACCCATACCTTGCCTTCGCCGCATTGCTGGCGGCGGGCCTGCACGGCATCGAGCATCAGCTCGACCCGCCGCCCGTGTTCACCGGCAATGCCTACGAATCCGACGTCAAACGCTTTCCGCACACGCTGAACGAAGCGATCGGCGCGCTCGAGCATGGCACGGTCGCGCGCTCGGCGTTCGGCGCCGACGTGGTCGATCACTACCTGAACTACGCGCGCACCGAGCAGCAGCTCTTTGACAAGGCGGTCACCTGCTACGAGCGCGAACGCTTCTTCGAACGCGGATGACGCTTCGGCTGGTCAACCCGGCTACGGAGAAGTCCGTGGCCGAGCTCGAGCAGGCCGGCGTGCCGGAGACCGACCGCGCCGTGGCCGCGGCGAAGACGGCGTTCCCGGCGTGGCGGGCGGTCGCACCCTCTGACCGCGCACGCCTGCTGCGGCGTCTCGCCGGCCTCGTCGAAGATCACCATGAGGAGCTCGCGCGGCTGGAGACGAGGAATGTCGGCAAGCCGATCTCCGACTCCCGCGGTGAGGTCGCCATGGTCGCCGAGGTCTTCCACTACTACGCCGGTGCCGTCGACAAGCACCTCGGCCACACGATCCCGGTGGCGGGTGGTATCGACATGACCTTCCGCGAGCCACTCGGCGTCGTCGGGCTGATCGTCCCATGGAACTTCCCGCTCAACATCGCGAGCTGGAAGATCGGACCAGCGCTGGCGTGCGGCAACACAGTGGTCCTCAAGCCCGCAGAGCTGACACCGATGACGGCGATCCGTCTCGCGGAGCTCGCGCTCGAGGCGGGTATCCCCGAGGGCGTGCTCAACGTCGTGGTGGGGCCGGGTCGCGTCGTCGGCGAACGGCTCATTCACCATCCGGACGTCGCCAAGATCGGGTTCACCGGTTCGACGGAAGTGGGCATCGGGGTGATGCGCGGCGCGGCGGAGACCGTCAAGCGAGTGACCCTGGAGCTGGGCGGCAAGTCGGCCAACATCGTCTTCGCCGATGCGGACATCGAGCGCGCCGCCGCCGCCGCGCCCCACGCGGTCTTCGGCAACGCGGGACAGGACTGCTGCGCGCGTTCGCGCGTCCTCGTCCAGCGTGAGGCATACGACCGCTTTGTGTCGATGCTCATCGCGGCGACCGGTGCGCTTCGCGTGGGAGACCCCGAGGATGACGCGACCGAGATGGGTCCGCTCGTTTCCGCCGGACACCGCAGGACGGTGGCCTCCTTTGTCGAGTCCGAACCGCTGTTCAAAGGATCTACCCCTGAGGGCCCGGGCTTCTGGTACCCGTGCACCCTCGTCGAGGCAACCAACAGCGATCGCGTCGCGCGCGACGAGGTCTTCGGCCCGGTCGCGGCGATCATTCCCTTCACCGACGAGGCCGACGCCGTGCGGATCGCGAACGACACTCCCTACGGGTTGTCCGGGTCGATCTGGACGACCAACGGTGCCCGCGCGCTCCGGGTCGCGAGGGCCCTGGAGACCGGCGTGCTTTCGATCAACAGCAATTCCTCGGTGCGGGTGTCCACCCCCTTCGGGGGGTTCAAGCAGTCCGGGTTCGGCCGCGAGCTGGGAATGAACGCCCTCGACGGTTACTCCGAGGTCAAGAACGTGTTCATGGCAACGGAGGGCTGACACACCGATGGGACGACTCGGCGGTAAGGTGGCGGTGATCACCGGCGCGGCCGGTGGTATCGGGCGCGAGGCGGCGATGCTCTTCTCCGACGAGGGAGCGTCGGTGGTGATCGCCGACACCGATCGCTCGGCCGGGGCACAGGCGGCAGCCGGCTGCAAGCGGGCGACATTTGTCGAGGTCGACGTGAGTGACGCGGCGAGCGTCGCCGAGATGTATGCCGCGGCCGTCGCCGCCTACGGAGGCGTCGACATCCTCTACAACAACGCGGGGATCATGCCCGCCGACGACGACTCGATCCTGACCACCGAACCCGATGCATGGGATCGGGTGCAGGCGGTCAACGCGAAAGGCGTGTTCCTCTGCTGCAAGTATGGGATTCCACATCTGCTCGAACGAGGCGGCGGCTCGGTGATCAACGTCGCGTCGTTTGTCGCCCTGGTCGGCGCGGCCACGTCACAGATCGGCTATACGGCGTCGAAAGGCGCCGTGCTGTCGATGAGCCGCGAGCTTGCGGTTCAGTTCGCACGTCAGGGCGTTCGAGTCAACGCGCTGTGTCCCGGGCCGGTCGAGACGCCGCTGCTCATGCGTCTTTTCTCGGACGATCCCGCCGCGTATGAGCGCCGCCGCATCCATCTGCCCATGGGCCGGCTTGCCACAGCCCGCGAGATCGCCAACGCGGCACTGTTTCTCGCCAGCGACGACTCGTCGTACGTCAACGGCGCGACGTTCCTCGTCGACGGTGGGCTCACCGCCGCCTATGTGACCCCGGAGTAGCGCCCGCCCGGTGGGTCTGTAACCCCCGGCGTAACCCTCTAGGTGACGAATACACCGGCGACCGCCGCACCGACCGTCGGTGTCATGATCCCCACACATGGCTGTTGAGGCGGCGATCCGCTCCGCGGCGATGCCCGATCGTTCCGTAGCCCGGGCGGCGCCGGCGCCGGTGACCATCGAGGGGCTCGGCACCGCGGTTCCTCCCTATCGGGTCGGCGGCGACGAGGTCCTCCGCCTGATCACTCGGCTCTGGCCACGACTGGAGCGGCGGGTCAGCCTGTTCACCAGCGAACTCTCCAACACGCATCGCTATCTGGTGCGGCCGGTCGAAGAGGCACTCGTCCCGCTCAGCCCCGGCGAGCAGGCGGCTCGCTACGCCGCCGAGGCGACGCCCCTTGCTCTCGCCGCCGCTCGGGGGGCCATCACCCAGGCTGACGCGGCGATCGAGGACATCGGGCTGATCGTGGTGTCGTCCTGCACGGGATTCGTCCTCCCCGGGGTCGATGTGCAGTTGATCAACCATCTCGGACTGCGGCGCGACATCCGGCGCATGCCGTTCATGAACTTCGGATGTGCCGGGGGCGCCGCTGCGCTGACCTGGGCATCCGACTGGGTTCGCTCGCATCCCGATGAGACCGCGCTCGTGGTGGCCGTCGAGGTGCCGTCGCTCACCTTCCGGCCCGCGGACGCGTCGGCCGACAACCTGTTGAGCGTGCTCGTGTTCGGCGACGGCGCCGGCGCCGCAGTGCTCCGCGGTGGTGTGGTACCGGGGCGCATCGGGATCGGCAGGACCGGTCATCAGCTCGTGGCGTCGACCACCGGGGCGCTCGGCTTCGAGCTGGCCGATGACGGTTTCAGGCCGGTGGTGTCGCGCCGGCTGCCCCAGCTTCTCGAGAGCCACCTCCCCGCCATGGTCGATAAGTTCATCGGTTCGGCCTCCGACCTCGACGCGATCGCGCTCCACCCGGGTGGCCAGGCAATCGTCGACTCGGTGACGCGGTGTCTCGGGTTGCGCGACGCTCAGCTCGCCGCGACCCGCCGGGTCATGAGCAGCACCGGCAACACGTCGTCAGCAGCGATCCTGTTCGTCCTCGAGAAGCTCGCGGCGGACCTCCCCACCGCCGAAGGGCGAGGCCTTGCCGCGGCCTTCGGACCGGGCCTGATGGTCGAGCTCATCGAGTTGCTCTGGTCGTCGTGAAACGCCGAGCGCGAACCGCCCTCGTCCTCGCGAGTGGAGCGCAGCGGCTCGTCGAGCTGAGGACCTCGGCTCGCAATCGGGCGCGGGAGGGCGAAGCCGAGCAGGCATCGCCGTCAACCTACCCGCTCATGGTCGCTGTGCACGTTGCGCTCTTCGCCGTCAGCGTCTGGCCGCGCCCCGGCCGGCGGGTGTCGCGGTCGGCACAGGTCACCGCGGTGATCGGTCTGGTCGCCGCGGCCGGCCTGCGTCGCTGGGTGATCCGAACCCTGGGCACGAGCTGGAACGTGACCGCCCACGTTCCAGTGGAGGGTCACATCCAGACGGGCGGCCCGTATCGCTATGTGCGCCATCCGAACTACGTCGCCGTCGCGCTCGAATTCGCGTGTCTCCCGACCGCGGTCGGTGCCATCCCAGAGGCCGTCGTCCTCTCGCTCGCAAATGCCGCGGTGATGGCGCCTCGAATTCGTGCCGAAGAGCGATTGCTCGATGCGATTCCCGGGTATCGCGAGGCGTTTCGCGGCGTCCCGCGCTTCATTCCTCGCCTCAGCCGCCGCAGCCGTCAGATCCCCGCCAGCGACACCCAGTCCCGCGCGGTGAGATTCCCGAACGTCTGATACCCGCAGTTGATCGCCATCAGCTTGCCCAATGCACGCGGATCGCCCGTTGCCCGCGTCAGCGCACGGCGTGTCAGCACCGGCGATGCCGCCAGCCTCAGCGTCAATCGCGTGACCCGGCGCCGATCACGCACCAGGTCGGCATGGTCGGTCGCGTAGCGCGCTGCCGCGATGTGGGCAGTGGTGCGATTGCCGAGAAAGTCGCCGGCGTGCTCCGCAAGACGTTCGGCGAGGAGCATCCCGATCGCGATGCCATCCCCGGTGATCGGATCGTCATACCCGGAGGCGTCTCCCACGAGAAACACGCCACCGTCCGCGACCGCGCGCACTCGCTGGTGGAAGTGAGCTGCGCCGAGGGGGTCCGACACCAGTTCCGCGTCGCTGAGCGCCGGAACATCTCGCCGTGCCGCGCCCATGTAGCTTCGCGCCGTCATCGGTGGTCGCGATCGGTGCGTGAGGATCGACACCAGGAGCAGGTCCGGCCCCACCGGTGCCTCGTACCACTCGTGGCCCCGCGCGACCGTCACATTCACGGCATCCCGATAGCGCGTATCGATTCGCCAGTGTCCTGCGAGCCCGTAGCGCATGCGGGACTGCGATGGGATGCTCAGCGCGGCCCAGGCGCGCACCTGCGAGTGCAACCCGTCAGCGCCGACCACGATTCGAGCCCTGATGTCGCCGGTCGTGGTCTTGACCCCGATCACGGCGCTGGACCGGTCACGGAGCAGTCCCGTGACCCGCTCGGTCTCACGGACTTCTGCCCGGCGCTCGTGACGCACCGCGTCCACAATCACCGCGTCGAAGCTCGTACGTCGAACGCCAAGCCCGGCGCCCGGTCCCTGGCCCGACGGCACGGGAAACGGCACATGGATACGTGGCCCGTCGCGCTGCTGGAAGGTGATGCCGCGCAGCGCGCGCGCACCGGTCGAAAGGACGTTCTCGTACAGGCCCATCCTGCGGAGAGCGTCGACGCCCGGCGGCATCACCCCCTCGCCGCACGCCTTGTCACGAGGGAATCGAGCCCGATCCACAAGGACGACATCGTGGCCGCCTCTGGCGAGGAGGAGCGCTGTGGTTGCGCCGCTCGGACCCGCGCCCACCACGACAGCCTCGGTCTCGATCACCGGGGCACTGTCGCAGAACCACCCGGCTGCGGGCGTATGGCCCGGGGACCACACTCCGCCGACCCCGGGTGGATGATGCGTCGGTGACGTTTCTTTCGGGGCTGCACGGAGTGGTTGCGCTGGCCCTGCTCCCCGCGCTGCTCTTCGCAGAGGAGGCAGGCGTCCCGCTGCCGTTCGCCCCGGGGGAGTTGGTGCTCCTCGTCGCGGGCCTGCTCATCGCATCCGGCGGGCTCAACCCGTATGCGTTCATACCGCTGGCGCTCGTCGCCTGCATCGCGGGATCGCTGGTCGGCTACAGCTGGGCTCGCGCCGTCGGTGATCGAGG
This sequence comes from Candidatus Dormiibacterota bacterium, assembly GCA_049283735.1. Classification (GTDB taxonomy): domain Bacteria; phylum Chloroflexota; class Dormibacteria; order Aeolococcales; family Aeolococcaceae; genus Palsa-851. Next base: position 5,814 of record JBAPWO010000141.1, on the reverse strand, counting down.
TCTCAGGGGGCTGGCCCGGCGCCTGCGCCAGCAGCGCAATCTCGATCGAGTCGAGGAGCGGCTTCGCGCCACGGGATGGAGAGGGATCGCCATCAGCCGGTTGATCCCTGGCCTTCGCATCTACACCACGCTGGTCGCGGGTGCCGTCCAGGTCCGGCGTCAGTCATTCGTCCTGGCGATGGTCGCGTCGACGATCGTCTGGGTCGGAGTCTTCGTCTCCCTCGGAATCCTGATCGGCGTGCCCGTCGAGCATTTTCTCGGTCGGATTCAGCAGCTCGCCGTTCAGGGGGCAATCCTCGTCGCCATGGGCGTCGGGTGCTACGTGGCTGTGCGCAAGACGCCATCGTCGTCGGGGGCAGGCCTCGTCCGGGTGCCACGCTGGGTGCGAGTTGTGCTCGCCGCCCTGCTCGATATCGGCGTCGTGGCCAGCATCGTCACCGGGTTGCTCGCCCTCGGGCGCCTGCTCGATCTCGGCTTCGGGAGCGGCTGGTTGGACCCGGTGATTGCGCTCCTGGTCGTGGGAGCGTTCTACGTGATCGTCGCCCGGCGCAGTGCGGGGGCGACGGCAGGCGAGGTCCTGCTGCAGACCAGCTACGTCAGCGGTCATGGGTTGCCGCTGAAACCGCGAGCGGCACTGGCGGCGGTGCGCTCCCTGGTCACACGATCGGACGACGAACTGACCGCCACCGGTGACCTGCTCCACGCGCTCGGCGATCCCGAGCGGCTCCGGATCGTCACCCGGCTGCTCGCTGGCCCCCAGACGCTCGATGAGCTCGCATTGAGGTCGAAGCTCTCCCCCTTCGAAGTCCTGCATCAGCTCGATCGATTCCAGTCAACCGGAGTGCTCGTGATCAACGGCCAGGAACCAAACGCGACGTATGCGATTCGCGCCGACCTGCGTCATGTGCTGCTCCAGCTGCTGGCAATCATGGAGTCGACACCGACGGCGACCGCGCCTCAGGAGGCCATGCCGAAGCCGGCGCAGACCAACCCCGTGGGCTAGCCACCCGGGCGCGGCTTGGATCTCCCGTCGGTCGTGCTCAGAGCGCCCCGACGACCAGCGCAAACACAGCCGCCATTGCGGCAGTCGCAGGGATGGTGAGCACCCAGGCGACCAGAATATTTCGCGCCACACCCCATCGCACCGCCCCGAGCCGGCGCGTTGCCCCCGCTCCCATCACCGCCCCGGAGACCACATGTGTCGTGCTCACCGGCAGCGCGAGTTGCGTGGCGCCCTGAATGACGACCGCCGCCATGGTCTGGGCGCAGAAGCCGTCGACCGGCTCGAGCCTGATCACCTTCATACCCAACGTCCGGATGATCCGCCATCCGCCGGCATACGTCCCGAACCCGATCGCCGTCGCCGCCAGCAACACCACCCAGAGCGGCGGTGACGGAAATTGTTTTCCACCCGCGGAGAGAACGCCTGCGCTGACCAACGCGAGGGTGATCACCCCCATCGTCTTCTGCGCGTCATTGGCCCCATGCGAAAACGACACGAACGCCCCGGACGCGATCTGAGCCAGGCGAAAGCGCCGGTTCATGGGGCTTGGCTGGGCGTGGCGGAACACGTCGAGGGTGAGGATGGTGAACGCATACGCCAAAACGAGTCCGATGAGTGGTGAGGCGACCAGCCCGATGACCACAGGAACTACGGATCCCCATTTCACCGCGTTTACGCCATATGCGACCACGCCCATACCGATGAGTGCCCCGATCAATGCATGTGACGAGCTCGACGGCAATCCCAAACGCCAGGTGACGAGGTTCCAGACGATCGCGCCCACGAGCGCCGCAATGATCATGCCGAGTGACACGCCGTGCTTTGGCGCAACCAGTCCTCCGATCGTGTTGGCGACATGCGTATGCAGAATCTCGATGGCGATCAGCGCGCCCAGAAGATTGAACGCCGCCGACATGGCGACCGCCGTGCGCGGCCCGAGCGCACGCGTGCTGATTGACGTCGCAACCGCATTAGCGGTGTCATGGAATCCGTTGGTGAAGTCGAATCCCAGGGCGATCACCACGGTCGCGATCAGCAGCGTGTCGACGCCGGTCACGCGTTCTTGATGATGATGCCTTCGATAACGTTGGCCACGTCCTCGCAGCGATCGAGCGAATCTTCAAGGAGCGTGTAGAAGTCCTTGAGCTTGATGATCGTGACTGCGTCGTGCCCCCCACTGAACAGCTCCCCGATAGCGCGTCGCGACTCGGTATCGGCGACGTTCTCGATGCGATGGACCTCAATGCCGTGCTCGCTCACCCCGGACTTCGCCTCGAGCTTCGAGACCGCCGCCTGGATCTGCACGGCCGCTTCCACGATCAGTCCGGCCATGGATCGTGCCGCCGGCGGGATCTCGGCGATCCCGTAGAGGACGATCGTCTCGGCGATCTCGTCGATGTAGTCGAGCACATCGTCGAGTCCCGAGCTCAAGGCGTAGATATCCTCGCGGTCGAAGGGGGTGATGAAGGTGCGGTTCAGGGTCCGGATGATCTCGTGGGTCAGCTCATCGCCGGCGTGCTCCAGGTCTTTGATCGCAGCCTGGTGCGCGGGCATCGCCTCGATGCGGTCGTCGAGCGCGGCGCGGAGCAACCGTGAGGCTTCCACCACGTTGGCCGCCTGGCGATCGAACAGCTCGTAAAATCGGCGTTCGCGACGGAGGAGGCTGACCGGCATGGGCGCGCCGATCCTACCCGATGGACCTTCCATGCGACGACCAAGTCACCCGCGCGCCACAGAACTCCGAACGCCTGCCCCAACTTGGGCCTGAGAGGGGAACCTATTTCCAGGCCCTGCCCCGGGTCGCGCGACACAACATTGCGGAGAGGGGTCCCGCGGGGGTTGGACACATCACTGAGGTCACCCGGCCGCCCACGCCGGACGCTGTCCCCGCCGGCCATCAGTGGCAACGTCGACCGGTTCTGAGCCTGCTCGTGCGCGCCGCGGTCGTGGTCGTTCCTGCCGTGGTCGCGATCGCCGCCGGAACCGCGATGGGCCATGTTCTGCCGCGACCGAACGGCTTCGCCGGAGCAGCGCTGTCGTTCGCAACGGTGACCCTGGTGATGCTCGTGACCATCATCGCGCTGGAACGCGCGGGTCGCCGACTGCTCCCGCTCGCTGCGCTCCTCAACCTGTCGATGCTCTTCCCCGACCGCGCGCCCAAGCGGTTCGCCGTCGCTCGTCGGGTTGGGAAGCCACGTGATCTGCAGCGCCAGCTCCAGGAAGCGCGCGACAAAGGGGTCACCGGCGGCGAGGTCGCGCACATGCAGCTGGTGTTGGAGCTCGTCGCAGCGCTCAGCGTCCACGACCGCCAGACCCGCGGTCACTCGGAACGGGTTCGCGTGTTCACCGACCTCATCTCCGACGAGATGAAGGTCGCTCCCGGCGATCGCGCCCGGCTGCGCTGGGCGGCGCTGCTCCACGACATCGGCAAGCTGGTCGTCCCAGCCGAAATTCTGTCCAAGCCCGCAAAGCTGAGCACCGCGGAGATGGACGACGTCCGTCGTCATCCCGACGAAGGCGCGCGACTCATCGGTTCACTGAGCGCCTGGCTGGGCGAGTGGGCCGGCGCAGTGGCCCAACATCACGAACGCTTCGACGGTCGCGGCTATCCGCGGGGGCTGGCCGGCGATCAGATCTCGCTCGCCGGGCGCATCGTCGCGGTCGCCGACTCCTATGAGGTGATGACCGCCGTGCGCCCGTATCGCAAGCCGATCGGCGTGTCAGCCGCTCGGGAGGAGCTGGTGAAGTGCTCGGGGACACAGTTCGATCCGGTCGTCGTTCGCGCCTTTCTGAACATCTCCGTGGGACGTCTCTGGCGAGTCGTCGGCCTCAGTTCCTGGATCGCGCAGCTGCCGATGATCGGGTGGGTCGACCGCCTCGGATGGAACTGGGGGGCGGCGATCATGTCGGGGACCACGGCAATCAGCCTGACCGCGCCCGGGATACTGCCGCACCCGTCCCCGTCGCCCGCGCCAACTTCGGGAATCTCGGTCGTCTCCACCGGCCCGCTGCCCGCCCAGGGACAGGGGGGATCGCCCGCGGGCGCCCCTGCGCCCTCGACAGGCCATCCGCCAGGGCAGTCGACTGCCACGGCGCCCGCAACCTCCACCGGACCGAGCGGATCGACCGGACCGACCGGTAGCGCGCCGGGGACGGGCGCGACCCCGAACCCTGGCACCACGTCATCCCCCTCCCCGTCTCCGACACCGGCACCAGCGCCCGGCGGCTCCTCGTGGCCGACACCAACACCCGCGGCTACGCCAACACCGACCCCCACCGCCAGCGCCACGCCGACACCAACTCCGACCCCGACGCCGACGCCCACGCCCACGCCAACGCCCACGCCGCCGCCCGACCAGCCCCTGGCGGTGACCGTCAACGGCGGGGGGATCGCTTTGCTCGGAGGATTCACCGGCTCAGGCAGCTTTGCGGACCCCGATGGCGCGGGCGACGCCTACACCGCGACGGTGAGCTACGGGGACGGCAGCCCGACGGTTCCGTTGACTCTCACGGGCACGACTTTCGTCCTTTCGCACAATTACCAAGCGCTCATCGCGAGCTACAAGATCACCGTCACTGTCACCGACAGCGAGGGCATGTCAGGCAGCGCTTCTACGACTGTCTCCGTAATCCTGTAGCTGCTGCTAGTCGGCTGGCGGTGGGGTCTCGCCGAACGAGGGTGCCAGGTGGCGGCAAATTTCAGCTGCCACGCTTTCGGCGTCTGGTGTGGTCACGACGAGCCGAGCATAGTCTGCGCCCGAAAGATCCACGACCACGGCCCGTTCCCGACCGTGCACCACCGCGAAGTCCTTGCCGAACGGGCCCCGTCGAGTACCGACGGCGAGCACGCCTGGAATTCCGGAACCGGGTGCACGAATGCCCCGAAGCTCGGGCCATGCATCATCTACAACTCGGACCGCTTGCACCGCGGCGAGCGGGACGCGCACGTCGCTGTGAAGCGCCTCAACCATCTCGAGTTCGGACATCTTCACCATCAGGTCAGCACCATCGAGGATCAACGAGGCCACAGCCGGATCTTACGAGCCAGTCGGAGCGGTCCGACGTTCGGTCATTGGGAGCTCGCCGGCACTCGGATCACCGGTGTACCCCACCGACGCTACTCTTGCGACGTGCGACCCCTCCGGTACTCCATCAACGTCACCTTGGACGCATGCTGCGATCATCGTGCAATCCCCGCGGACGAAGACTTGCATCGTCACGCGGCCGAGAACCTCAACCAGGCCGATGCCCTTCTCTTCGGCCGGGTGATTTACGAAATGATGGAATCAGCGTGGCGGCCGCCGGCGCCGGCAGGAGCAAGACCGGATTGGATGGAACCCTTCGCCCAGACGATCAACGCGGCAAAGAAGTACGTCGTGTCGAGCACCCTGGAGCAGGTCGATTGGAACGCGGAACTCGTGCGCGGGGATGTGGGCAAGGCCGTTGAGCAACTCAAGCGGGAGTCGGGCAAGGGACTGTTGGTGGGAGGCGTGAAGCTCCCACTGGCGTTGGCGGAGCTGGGATTGATCGATGAGTACGAGTTCGTGGTGCATCCCAGGCTTACGGGCCACGGGCCGACGTTGTTCGCGGGGCTATCGAAGCATGTCGACTTGAGGCTCGTGAGCCGGCTGGAGTTCGGCTCGGGGGCAGTGGCGATGCGGTATGAGCCGAGAAGATAGCCATTGGGCTTGTTAGCCCGAGTCGGACGCATCATGGAGCAGCCGGGCGATTTCGACGGCTCGTTGGGCCGGACAAGGACCGGCTCCGTGGAGGGACGACGAGGGTGTCTGAAGAGCCACATACGCGAGGAC
>JBAPWO010000140.1:0-1536 GCA_049283735.1 Candidatus Dormiibacterota bacterium | reverse complement strand
GGGGAAGGGGAGAGGGCCTGGGATTGGCACCCGCTGGTGCCGTCGTCGTCGTCGGCCTTACCGGACCGATAGTTACACAAAATTGTAGTAGTTGTCAAGCCGCCACACCGTGCCGATGCCAGGGTTTGCTGAACTCGCCGCCCGCTCCCACTACTCCTTCCTGGAGGGGGCCGCCTCGCCCAAGAAAATGGTCGAGACCGCAGCCCGGTTCGGGATCTCCGCGCTCGGTCTCTGTGATCGCAACGGCCTGTACGGAGCGGTGGAGCTGATCCAGGCGGCGAAGGCGCAGGGGATCCATCCGATCATCGGGACCGAGCTGGAACTGGCCGGCGGCTCGCGACTCCGGCTACTCGCGCGCAGCCGCATCGGGTACCGCCAGCTGTGCCGAGCGGTGAGCGCTTCGCAGCTGGCCGGCGTCAAGGGTCAGCCGCGCCTGCAGATCGCCGGGATTGCGACGGGCGCGAGCTTCGGAGACCGTGCGAGTGGATCTCCTGGGGCGGTGGTCTCCCGCCCGCATCCTTCTCAATCCCGGCGGCCTACTGTGCCGTCGCCCGAGCGTCCGGCAGCGCTTCGGCCGACGGCTGGTCCATTTCCCGCTGGGTGGCCCGGGCTGCCTTCGACAACTTTGCTCGTCGAGAGTGACCCCGCTCGGGTGGATCCTGCGGAGCTCGACGATTGCATCGCGATCATCGGTGGGTCGCGCAGTGCTGTTGTCGATGCCTTGGTGCGAGGTGATCGACGGGAAGCGCTCCGCCACGCGCAGTTGGTCAGGGAGTGCTTCGGACGCGACCGCACGGCGATGCTGGTGAGCAATCACCTGCATCCCGCGGATCGCTGGCTGGTCGCGGAATGTGCGGCGATCGCCCGGGCCGCGGACATCCCGCTGGTGGCGAGCGCCACCCCGGACCACGCCACCGCCGGCGACAAGCCACTCCTCGACGTGCTGACCGCGATCCGCCACCGCACGACCCTCGACCAGGCGGCGGCGCACGGCCTGCTCCTGCCCAACAGCGAGCACCGTCTCCATGGCGAGGCGGAGCTCCGCGCGCTGCTCCCCGACCTCCCCGAGGCGTTCGACAATGCGGCGCGCATCGCCGCCGCCTGCGAGGTGTCGCTCGACTTCAGCGACGTGCGCTTCCCGGGCTACCCGGTGCCGGAGGGCGAGACGCCGTTCTCCGTGCTCTACGCCCTCTGCCAGGAAGCGGTGCAGCGCAAGTACCACCCAATGACTCGCGCCGTCGCCGCCCGGCTGCAGCGCGAGCTTGACGTCATCGAGAAGACACGGCTTGCCGAGTTCTTCCTGATCACCTGGGACATCATGCGATTCGCCCGCGAGCACGGCATCCCGGGGCAGGGTCGCGGCAGCGCGGCGGACTCGATTGTCGCCTACCTGCTCGGGGTGACGCGTGTCGATCCGGTCGCGCACGACCTGCTCTTCGAGCGATTCCTGCACGAGGATCACCAGGGCACGCCCGACATCGACATCGACTTCTCCACCGACCATCGCGAGCAGGTGCTCCAGTACGTGTACGAGAA
>JBAPWO010000139.1:0-2893 GCA_049283735.1 Candidatus Dormiibacterota bacterium | reverse complement strand
GATCAGGAGGGTGGTGCGCGCCACGCCCATGTACTGGCGTCCCATGAACTTCTTCTCGACCCACAGCCCCTGTGAGTCGATCAAGCGCCGCTCCGGATCGCTGATCAGGGGTATGCCCAGCGCGCATTTGGCGATGAACCGCTCGTGGCTTTTCGACGTGTCGGGCGACACGCCGTAGACGCTGACCCCGGCGGCGATGAACGCCTCGTTGAGCTGGGTGAACTCCTGACCCTCCAGCGTGCAACCGGGGGTGTCGTCCTTCGGATAGAAGTACAGCACGGTGCGACGGCCCTCGAGGTCCGCGTTGCGGACGCGACCACCGCCGCTGGTCTCGAGGTCGAAGTCAGGGAGTCGCGCCCCGACGGTCATGTTTCCGAATCCTCCGTGCGCCCGCGGCAGTGGTCGCCAAGTGTATGTGAGCGCAACAGCGCAGGCGCGCGCGTCCCCCGGACGCGTGCCGTGGCGTCCCTATACTCGGCGCGTGCCCTCGAACTCACGCCCCGGGATGGCGACCACGAATCAGGCTCCCGCGTCGCGGCGGTCGCCGGATCCGGCCCAGCCCCGTCCGGTCCCGATGCTGCTCCGCTACATCTCGTGCGGGCTGCTGTCGCTCGCAGGCGGAGCCGCGTGGCGGTTCACCGTCTCACCCAACGCGGTCGGGATCGTCACCGGGTTCGCGGGAATCTTCTTCCTGCTCCTGGGATTCCTCGTCGGCGGGGTCTACTGGTACGCGCACGACCTTCGGGTCCGCAAACGGACGCCGGAGTTGATGCCCGACGAGCGGCTCGTCTTCTCGTTCGTTGTCTTCGTGATCATGCCGTTCGCGGTGCTCGCACTCATCGGCGTGATCTGGCTGCTGGCGTTGCTGATCGGAGTGCACTGAGCCGGGCAACCCGGTCGACCCTCGCCGATCACATCGCCGGCGGTCAGTTGAGGAAGGCGCGCAGCCGGCCGGCGACCTCGGTCATCGCGGTGCGATCGGCACACGTCTCGGGAGCCTCGTCGAGGTACGCGGTGATATCGGTCAGGGCAGCCACGACCTTGCCCATGCGCCACAGGAGCAGCCCGCGATCGCGGCGTTCGGCCGGCGACGGCACCAGGTCGACGCAGCGGTCGGCCGCACGCAGGGCCTGGTCCCAGCATTCGAGGCTCGTGTAGCAGCGGCGCAGGTTGCGCGACATCCGAGCGAGCATGTCGCGCGCGCTCGCCCGCGCCACCTGCGCCGGTTCGAGACGTTCGATCTCCCGCCCGGTGGAGGTGGTTATCAGCCGCTTGACGTCCTCTTCATCGAGGGGCTCGCCGCTGGCCACGGTGTCGAACAGGTGCCCATTGACCCGGACCACGAAGTGCCCGGGAAGGTTCACGCCTTCCACGGGAATCTCGGCCCTGGCGCCGACGGCGATCCAGATGGCCGAGCACGCGATCGGGACGCCCGCCCCGCGTTCCAGCACGGTGTGCAGGTAGTGGGCGCGTGGGTCGCCGCCTCCGGCGCAGCGAAGGCGAAGACGGTCGCGCAGCAGCGCGCCGACGAGCGGAGCATCGGATGGGCCGCACCCGTGCAAACCGCATCGAGAGCGCAGCTCGCCGGCCAGCTCGTCGAGGCGCTCGAGCCAGCGCTCCGGCTCCACGCCCGGGCAGTCGTCGGCAGCGAGCCAGAGGGCGCCCTCGGCGATATCGCCATCTCGCGCGGCGCATTCGAGCACCGCCTCGCGTGGCTCCAGTCCCTGCATGGCCGGTAATCATGCTCCGCGACCGGCGTGTGTGGGCATTTCGCCGACGGAGCCATCCGGGTCGGCTCCACTAGACTGACCCTGTGCTGCTCGAGGAGATCGCCGGGCCGGACGACTTGCGCGGGCTCGGCCCGGAGGATCTGACCCGCCTCTGCGCAGAGATTCGTGAGGAGCTGATCACCGCCGTCTCGCGGACCGGGGGTCACCTCGGCCCCAACCTCGGCGTCGTCGAGCTCACGGTGGCGATGCATCGGGTGTTCGACAGCCCGCGTGACGCGATCATCTTCGACACCGGCCACCAGGCGTACGTCCACAAGATGCTGACCGGCAGGGTGGGCCAGTTCGACACGTTGCGCCAGCAGGGGGGTCTGAGCGGATATCCCTCGCGGCGCGAGTCCGAGCACGATCTGGTCGAGAACTCGCATGCGTCCACCGGGCTCAGTTACGCGCTCGGCTTCGCCACCGCGCGCGAGTTGCGCGGTGAGACCGGCAAGGTCGTCGTTGTCGTCGGCGACGGCGCGCTCACCGGCGGCATGGCGTATGAAGCGCTCAACAACATCGGCCAGTTGAAGCCCGAGATGGTGATCATCCTGAACGACAACGGTCGGAGCTACGCGCCGACGGTCGGGGGGATCGCGGAGAACCTCGGTCATCTCCGGCTCTCACCACGGTACGAGGCGGCCAAGGATGCGGCGGGGAACGCGCTGCGCGCGCTTCCGGCGGTCGGGCACTCCGCATACGAGACTGCGCGGCGCATGAAGAACTCGCTCAAGCAGCTGGTCGCACCGATCTCGCTCTTCGAGACGCTCGGCCTCAAATACGGTGGACCAATCGACGGGCACGACCTTCAGGCCGTCGAGAAGGCGCTGCGCGACGGCGCTCGGATCCGGGGTCCGGTGGTCGTTCACGTGGTCACCAACAAGGGCCAGGGGTATGGCCCCGCAGTTGCAGACAAGATTGACAAATTCCACGGGGTTTCGACGTTCGACCCGGACAGCGGGACGTCGGCCAAGAAGGGGGTCGACTGGACCGAGGTCTTCGGCGAGGCGCTCTGCGAGGCAGCCGAGGCCGACGAGCGAATCGTCGCCATCACCGCCGCGATGGCATCGTCGACTGGACTCCTCGAGTTCGCCCAACGCTTTCCGGAACGCTTCTTCGATGTC
>JBAPWO010000138.1:0-63917 GCA_049283735.1 Candidatus Dormiibacterota bacterium | reverse complement strand
GCGAGGGGTGCGTTATTCGCACGTATATTTTTCCCGGTTTTACGAGCCCGGGGCTCGACTCGCATTCGCACGACCCACGACCCCGTCGAAACCAGTACGCCCCCATGGAACGCAGCTGTCCGAGATCAGCGTGCTCGATCAAGCATACAACGCCGGAGACGCTGCCACGACGCCCGCACCGTTTGGCGGGGAGTTGGTAGTGTCTGCAACGTGGTTTCCGTTCTGACGTCTCCGCACGCCCATGCGGCTCGATCGACGTTGCCGTGCCGTCAAACGTCGATCTGAGCGCGGCCCACCGCGCCGCGGCGAGCCCCCCGACCTACCGCCGGCTGCTGCGCGTTCCTGGATTCCGACGGCTGCTGGTCAGCTCGCTGCTGACGCGCACTGCGGCGCAGATGTGGACCGTCGGTCTGGTGATCTTTGCGCTGCAGCGATATCACTCGCCGGGCGTCGCCGGGTTGAGTCTCTTCCTCCTCATCTTTCCAGGACTGATGCTCAGCCCGATCGCCGGAGCGCTGCTCGATCGGCATGGACGCAAGCGCCTCATGACGCTCGATTTCATCGTGGCCGCGGTCTGCCTCGTGGTCATCGTCGTCCTGGCCGCCGCCAATCGCCTGCCGGTCTGGGGGCTCTACGCGCTGCTGGTCGGCGGCTCGGTCACCAGCACGCTCAGCCTCGCGGGCGCCCGCTCGTTCTTCCCGCTGATCGTGCCCCGCGACCTGTGGGACCGCGGCAACGCCGCGGACAGCGTGTTGTACGGGGTTGCGAACATCGCCGGTCCGGGTCTCGCCGGAGCGCTGATCGCGCTGCTCGGCAGTGAGGCGGCGCTCGCCGGGGCGGCCGTCGGCTTCGTGGCCGGCGCGCTGGCGCTGCAGGGGGTCGCGGAGCCGGCGCACGCCGGCGAGGTGACCGGCCGGATCCTCCACGAAGCCTGGCGCGGCTTCCGCTACGTCGTGACCAACCGCACGCTGCGCTGGATCGCCATCTCGTTCTCGACGCTCAACGTCGGCTGGGGCATCGTCATCGTTGCGCTGCCGGTCGTCGTCTTCAATCTGCACAGCAATGCCGCGGTGGTCGGTCTCATCCTGGCTCTTGCCGGTGCGGCAGGAGTGCCCGCGGCGCTCGTGGCCGGGCGGATTCGGACCGAGGGACGGGAACGCGAGTCCATGGCCCTCTTCGGCGCCGTCATGGGTCTCGCCGTGCTGGCGCTGCTCGTGCCCTCCATCGCCGTGATCGCGATCGGCATCGCGATCGCCGGTGGCGCGGACGCGGCGTCCAGCGTCAGCGCCTTCTCGCTCCGCCAGCGCCGGACCGCGCGGGCGTGGTTCGGGCGCGCCTTCGCCGTCTCGATCGGCCTCAACTTCGCAGGCGTGCCGATCGGATCCGCCCTGGCGGGGCCGGTCCTCGGAGTGTCGACGACTTTTGCGATCGTGTTCGCGGCCGCGCTGACCCTCGCCGGCAGCGCCGTCATGCAGCTCAAGATCCCCGCGGTTGCCCCAGCTGCGTGAGCCGAGCCGGCCGCGTTCCTCAGCAGACAGCCGGTCCCGTTGGTAGGCTGATCGGATGCCTCAGGTGGTGTCCCGGCCGGTGACTCGCTAGTTGCCCCATTTCGACGCGCCATCGGGAGCTGACCCCGCGGTCGGCGCGAAGCTGAAGCGGGTGATCGTGATCGGCACCGCCGCCGGACGGGATGAGCGCGAGCAGCGCGACATCGAGCTCGACGAGCTCGAGGAGCTGGCTCGCACGCTCGGCACCGAGGTCCTGGAGCGCAGCCTGATCTCCCTGCGCGAGCCGCATCCCGCCACCTTCTTTCGCTCCGGGGTGGTCGCGGCGTTTGCCTCCCATCTCGCCGAGCTCGACAGCCCGGCGGTGCTCTGCAACGACCAGCTGACCCCCCGCCAGCAGCGAAACCTGCAGGAGGAATGGGGCGTCCCGGTGCTCGACCGCACCGAGGTGATCCTCGCGATCTTCGCGCGCCGGGCCATCACCGCCGAGGGCCGGGTGCAGGTCGAGATGGCGCAGCTCGAGCACCTGCTGCCCCGGTTGGCCGGCGGGTGGTCCCACCTCGAGCGCCAGCGCGGCGGCGTCGGGCTACGAGGCGGTCCTGGGGAGAAGCAGATCGAGGTCGACCGGCGCCTCATCCGCCAGCAGCTCAAGCGCCTGCGCGAACGCCTCGTGGTGATCGAACGGCAGCGCCGGACGCGGCGCACCGCGCGGACCAATGTTCCCCTCGCGTCGTGCGCCCTGGTGGGGTACACCAACGCCGGCAAGTCGACCCTGCTCAACGTGCTCACCCACAGCCAGGTGCTCGCCGACGACCTGCTCTTCGCGACCCTCGACCCCACCTCCCGGCGCCTCGAGCTGCCGTCCGGCAAACTGGTCATCCTCACCGACACGGTCGGGTTCATCCAGAAGCTCCCGACCGAGCTGGTCGAGGCCTTCGCGGCGACCCTCGAGGAGGTCCGCCAGGCACACATGCTCTGCCTCGTGGTCGACGCGTCGCATCCGGACGCGGAGCAGCAGCTGGTCACCGTGCTCGAGACTCTGCGATCGATGGACTGCGAGCAGCCGATGATCCTCGCGCTGAGCAAGGTCGACCGCCTCACAGCGTCGGAGGTCCGCGCCGCACGGCTGCGCCTCGGCGACGTCGCCGGGGTGTCGGCGCTGGCCGTCAGCGCGACCCGCGGGACCGGCCTGCGCGAGCTGCGCCAGCGCATCGACGGGCTGGCCGCACAGGTTGTCCCCGATATCAGGGCCAACCGTCCGAGCGCGGCGTCCCGGGCCGCACCACACGCCGCCGCCGGCTGACCTCTGCGCTCAGCGTTTTATCGCGCGCTCCATGTCCCGTTCGGCATCACGTTTGGCGACATCCTGGCGCTTGTCCCAGAGCTTCTTGCCGCGCGCGAGGCCGATCTCGACCTTGACTCGGTTGCGGACGAGGTAGAGCTTGAGCGGAATGATCGTGAGCCCCTGGGTCCGGACCCGTCCGTCGAGATACTCGATCTCGCGCTTGTGCAGGAGGAGGCGGCGGCGGCGCTCTGGCTCGGGGTTGTTCCGGTTGCCCTGCTGATACGAGGCGATGTTGACCTGGATTAGCCACGCCTGCCCGTTCTCGATCCGCACGTAGCCGTCGCGCAGCTGGATCCGGCCGGTTCGCAGCGATTTCACCTCGGTGCCGGTCAGCTCGATGCCGGCCTCGAGGGTCTCGACGATGCTGTACTCGTACCGCGCCCGGCGGTTGTTGGCGAGCAGGTTGTCGCCTGGTTTCCGCGCCGGCGGCATCAGCGCCTCCCCTCGCTGGAATGCCGGCCGCGCAGGAACGCCGCCGGTGTCATGGTTCGCTTGCCGGGCGGCGTGATCTGGTCGACACGGTAACCGCCTTCGCGCGTGGCGATCACCACCGACTCACCCTCGCGACCGGCCACGCTGCCGGGGGCCGCCCCGGTGGCCAGGTCCGCGAGCGCGCCGGCCTCGATCTGGACGTCGACCCGGTCCAGCGGCGCGAGCACGCCGGGCCATGGCTGCAGCGCCCGCACCATCCGCTCGACCTCGACCGCCGTTTTCGCCGACCAGTCCACGCGCCCGTCGGCGCGACCGAGCCGCGGCGCAAGGGTCACGCCCTCGTCCGGTTGCGGCGTCGCGATCGCGTCCCCACGCTGCAGTGCGTCGAGCACAGCGATGAGCTGGGCGGCACCCAGGTCCGCGAGGATCGCGGTGAGCGTGGGCGTCGTCGCGCCGACGTCGATGCGCACGCGAGCCGTCGCGTACACCGGCCCGGTGTCGAGACCTGCTTCCATGCGCATGATCGAGACGCCGGTCTCTTCATCGCCGGCGAGGATGGCGTGCGCGATCGGCGAGGCGCCCCTCCAGCGCGGCAGCAGCGACCCATGGACGTTGACAGCGCCGTGCGGCGGCGGGTCGATCAGCGCCGTGGGCAGGATCTGGCCATAGGCGGCAACCACCAGGCACTCCGGTGCCAGCGCGAGCAGGTCGCGCACCACGTCGGGCGCGCCGATTCTCGCCGGGGTCAGCACCTCGAGGCCGAGCTCACGCGCCGCCTCGCCGACCGGGCGCGGCGCCGGCCGGCCCCTGCTTCCCGGCCGATCCGCCCTGGTGACCACCGCCGCGACCTCGTGGCGCGCGGCGGTTGCCCGGAGCGAGGGCACCGCAAATGAGGCGGTGCCACAGAAGACGAGCCTCACACAGCGCTGACGACGCCGGGCTCCTCAGCCTCCTCTGCGGGTTCGACCTCGCGGAGCGTCCCCTCGTTCACCCTGCTCGTGAAGAGGATGCCGTCGAGGTGATCCAGCTCGTGCTGCACCGCCCGGGCGAGCAGGCCGTCGCCCTTGACGCGGACCTCCTTGCCATGGCGGTTCAGTCCCTTGGCGACGACCCGCATCCGGCGGGTGACCTCGCCCACCCATCCCGGCACCGACAGGCAACCCTCGAAGCCGGTCTGATCGCCGTCGTTACGCACCATCTCCGGGTTGGCGAGCTGGTAGATCTGATTGTCGACGCGAAGCACGATGACCCGCAGCGATACCCCCACCTGGGGAGCGGCGAGACCCACCCCGTTGGCGGCGAACATCGTCTCGACCATGTCGTCCATCAGGCGGCGTATCTCGTCGTCCACCCGCGGCACGCGAATCGCCTTGGTGGTGAGCACGTCTTTGTGGTCCGAGACGAGGATGATGGGAAGGACTGCCACGCTGATTTCTCCGTTCACGCCCCGGGGTCGACGTCGATGCTCCAGCCCCGAGCCCTGGGAAGGTGAGGAAATGCCCTCTCGATATCGGTGCCTCGCACCGTGATCTGCCAGCGGTATTCGCCTCGGAGGCGGTGGAGGAACGCCGGCGTCGGACCGAGGACGTCAAGCCCGGCGCCAATTCCGAGTGTATCAGACACTCGCTGAGCTTCCCGGCGAACTTCGACCTCAGCCTCGCGGTCGTCCTTGTGCACATACGTGCAGACGCAGAGGCGCGCATATGGCGGAAATCGCAACGCCTTGCGCACGCGGATCTCGTCGTGCGCGAATCCGAGGTAGTCATGGGTGGTCGCGTGGCGGACCGCGTAATGACCGGGGCTGTACGTCTGAAGCACCACCCGCGCCGGCTCGTCACCGCGTCCCGCGCGCCCGGCCACCTGGGTGAGCAGCGAGAACGTCAACTCGCCACTTCGATAGTCGGGGAAGTGCAGCGAGGTGTCGGCGTTGACGATGCCCACGAGACGCACGTTGCCGAGGTCCCACCCCTTGGCGACCATCTGGGTCCCGATCAGGCAATCGGCCTCATGCCGGCGGAAGCGGTCGTAGATGTCGAAGTAGGCATCCCGCGATCGCGTGGTGTCGCGGTCCATGCGAATCAGGCGCAGCGCCGGGAAGCGTTCGCGCACCTCGCGCTCGAGCCGCTCCGTGCCCATGCCGAGCGCGCGGATCGTGCGCGAGCCGCATGCGGGACACGCGCTCGGCATCGGGATTGACAGACCACAGTAGTGACAGTCACAGCTCCCGCGGTCGACGTGGTGCACGAGGGACACGCTGCAGTTGCCGCACGTCACGGCTTCGCCGCAGGTTCGGCAGAGGACCACCGTCGAGGTACCACGACGGTTGAGAAACAGGATCGACTGACCACCGTCGGCGTGGCATTCCTGCAGCGCGCGGTCGAGGGTCAGCGACAGCGCGTTGGTGTTGCCCGCCTTCAACTCGTCGCGAAGATCGACGACCTCGATCGGCGGCAGCGGGCGGCCGCTCACCCGCTCGGGGAGGGTGGCGAGCTCGAGATCCCCGGTGTGCGCCCGGTAGAAACTCTCGACGCGTGGGGTCGCGCTGCCCATGACGACCGGCGCGCTGCAGAGCGCCCCGAGCATCAATGCGACGTCGACCGCGTGGTATCGGGGGACGCGATCCTGCTTGTACGCGGGCGCATCCTCCTCGTCGACGACAACGATGCCGAGGTCGGGAACCGGGGCGAAGACCGCACTCCGTGATCCGATGACAACTGTGTGCTCGCCGCTGCGGATGCGCCGCCATTCGGCCGCGCGCTCGGCGTCGGTGAGCGCCGAGTGGACAACCGCAATCAACCCGGGGAAACGCACCGCGAAGCGACGAATCATCTGCGGTGTCAAGGCAATCTCGGGCACCAGCACGATCGCGCCGCGACCCACGCCGAGTGCCGCGTCGATCCCGGCGAGATACACCTCGGTCTTCCCGCTCCCGGTGACGCCGTGGAGCAGGATGCGCCGGTGGGCGCGCGCGGCGATCGCCTCGAGCAGAGGTGCGACCGCGGCCCGCTGCGCGTGGTTGAGGGGCGGCGGCGGCTCCGGTGGCCCGGAGGCGCCTGCTTCGGCAACCGCGCGCGAGATTGACCTCGGCCCCGCTCTGCGCGACGGGCGCGTGCGAACGCCCTTGGGCAGCATGGCCCGGAGCACCTCACCGAGCGGAGCGCAGTATCGTTCGGCGATCTGTCGCGCCAGCGCAAGGTGATGATCGAGCAGCAGTCGCGGTTCCTCGATGACCCGATCGATGGCGCGGACTTCCGCAAACTCCGTCTCCTCCGATCGCTCCACGACGTAGCCGAGGATCGACCGCTTGCCGAACGGGATCTCGACACGCACGCCCGGAAGGACGAGCTCGAGCAGATCGTCGGGAATCGAGTACGTGTACGCGTCCCGTGGCAGCTGCGATCGCGTCTCGGGAACGACCGAGGCGAAGGTCATCGCAATCTGCTCGCGATGATGCGCACGATCGCGTCGGCGACGACCGACTTGGGTGCGCGCGCGATCGTCCGCACGCTGCCGTCGCGGCCGATGATGGTGACCTCGTTGTCGTCGGCGCCCATACCGATGCCGTCGCGTGAGACGTCGTTGACGACGACGAGATCGAGTTGCTTGGTGTCGAGCTTTGTCCGGGCGTTGTCGATGACGTTCTCGGTCTCCGCCGCGAAACCGACCACGAAGACACCCTCCGCCGCGCCGTCGTCGCGCAGCGCGCGGAGGATGTCGACGGTCGGAACCAGCTCGATGGTCAGCGTGTCGGCTCCCTTCTTGAGCTTGTTGCGCGCCACGTCGCGCGGCCGCCAGTCGGCCACGGCAGCGGCCATGACGAGCACGCTCGCCCCGGCGAGCGCGGCTCGCACCGCGGCGTTCATCTCGCCGGCGGTCTCCACGGCGATGACCTCGAGCCCGGCGTCCGCGGCGGGCGGAATCGCGGCGGTGACCAGCGTGACCGTCGCTCCCTGCCGGATCGCGGCGGCGGCGATCTCGTTGCCCATCTTGCCGCTCGATCGATTGCCGATGAAGCGCACCGGGTCGATCGGTTCACGAGTTCCACCCGCGGTGACCACGAAACGCAGACCGTTGATGGTGGGGTCAGGCCCCGGCGACAAGGAGCTCCCTCACCACCGACACGATCGCATCGGGCTCGGCCATCCGGCCGGTGTTCTCGTGGCCGCTCGCCAGCCGTCCGTAGACGGGTCCGATGATCCGGCCGCCGCGTGCGATCAGCGTGGCCACATGGCCCTGGGTCGCAGGGTGCTCCCACATCGCCGACTCCATGGCGGGTGCAACGAGCAGCGGCGCGCGGCACGCCAGCGCGGTCGCGGTCACCGGGTCGCCGGCAAGCCCGAGCGCCAGCCGGGCGATGAGATCCGCTGAGGCGGCGACCACCAGCTGGACCTCGCACCAGGATGCAAGGTCCAGGTGGGTCATCCCATGTCCGGCCTCGGCGGGATCGTCGTCCCAGATGCTGGAGGCGACCCGGTGGCCGCTCAGGGCGCGGAGCAACGTCGGGGTCACGAAACGGGTTGCTGCCTCGGTCATCGCGACCTTCACGTCGGCACCATCGCGGCGGAGGTCGGTCACCACCTGACAGGCCTTGAACGCCGCCACGCTGCCGCCGACGCCGACCAGGACACGACGCGCATCGAGGGCGACGAGGGTCATTCGAGGCCGCCCCCGGCCGCCGACCGCGCCCCCTGGATGATCGCTTCAATCTCCTGCGCCGCGCGCCTGGCGTCATCGTTCACCACTTGATGATCGTACGTGCCCTTGAGCGCAAGCTCGGCGAGCGCACGCTCGTGGCGGGCCTGGAGGCTTGCCGGGTCCTCGGTGGCGCGCTCGACGAGACGCTGCTCGAGGGCCTCGACACTCGGGGGCAGCAGATAGATGTAGATCGCGCGGTCCCCGATCCGCGACCGTACTTTCTCCGCACCCTGGACGTCGATCTTGATCACCGTGTCCTTGCCGCTGGCGAGGGCCTTGTTCACCGTCTCGTAGGTCCGCCCCTTGAGCTCGCCGTAGACCGTCGACCATTCGAAGAATTCGTCGCGAGCGATCATCGCCCGGAACGCCGGCTCGTCGACGAAGAAGTAGGACACGCCGTCAACCTCGCCGGGACGAGGCGGGCGCGTGGTGTACGAGACGCAGTACTCGAGGGCGGGATCGATGTCGAACAGCTCACGCAGCACGGTGTCCTTGCCGACACCGCTCGGCCCGGTCAACACGATGAGCCTGCCCTCCGAGCTCATGCGGGCGCGGGACGCAGACGGTCGGTGGCGGCGATCAGCTCCACCGGGATCGGCGACTCGTACGACCGCTCGGTACCGTCGGCAGGATGGCGGAGGCGCAGGCGCATGGCGTGCAGTGCCGGACGCGGGAGCGTCGTGTCGGGGCGCCCGTAGACCACGTCACCGACGATCGCATGCCCGATCGAGGCGAGGTGCACGCGAATCTGGTGGGTGCGTCCCGTCCGCAACGAGACCTCGAGGACCGTCGCCCCGCTGAGACGCTCGAGGACGCGAAAATCGGTGATCGCCTCGCGGCCCCCTTCGACGATCGCCATGCGCCTGCGGTCGCGAGGGTGACGGGCGATCGGCGCGTCGATGGTCCCCGTGTCCTCCCGGAAGCCACCGTGCACGAGCGCCCAGTAGGTCCGCCCGAGTGAGCGGTCGCTGAGCTGCCGGGCCAGGCTGCGGTGCGCGGCCTCGGTCTTCGCCACCACCAGCAGTCCGCTCGTGTCGCGGTCGAGCCGGTGCACGATCCCCGCGCGCTCCGCGCCGCCGAGCAACGACCAGGTCGTCCCCCGCTCCTTGAGTGCGTCGGCGAGGGTCCCTGTGGGATGGCCTGGGGCAGGGTGGACGACCATGCCGGACGGCTTGTCGACCACGGCGAGCCAGTCGTCCTCATCGAGGATGCACAGGCCGCTGACCGGCGGGGCGATCGACGGGGAGCGCGACCCCGTGGTGATGCCGTACGAAACCGCAGGCGTGACCACGACGCCGGCGCTGTCGCGAACGCGCTGCCCTGGTCTGCCCGGTCGCCCGTCGACGGTCACCAGACCTGCGTCGATAAGGGTCCGGGCGGCGTGGCGCGTGATCCCTCGGGCGTCGGCGAGCCACACGTCGAGCCGCGGCGTGACGACCGACACGATGCCGGCGCTCATGATCGCGCCGAGGATGGGTGTGACGACGGGACGAAACTGAGCACGAGCAGGAGCACGATCGCGACGACGATGCAACTGTCGGCCACGTTGAACACCGGCCAGAAGTGGAAGTCGATGAAGTCGACGACCGCCCCCTGCACGAGCCGGTCGACCCCGTTGGACAGCGCTCCGCCGAGGATCATGCCGAGCAGGACCTGGCGATACCACGTGGTCCCGTACCGGTAGCCCGCAAACGCGATGTAGAGGCTCACGATCAGCGCGACCGCGAGGTAGAGCCAGTGCAGCTGGGGAAGCACGCTGAACGCGGCGCCGCTGTTCTCGACATGGTCGATGGACACGAACGAGCCGCGCCAGATCTGCTGTCCGAGGGGGATTTGCGAAGCCACGAGCCACTTGGTGATGTGGTCGACCAGCGCCACAATCGCGGCGGTACCGAGCATCACTGCGTAGATCCGCCGCCGCGAGGTGCGCGGGGCGGCCGCTACCGCCGTACTCCCAGCCAGCACCGTGCGCCTCCCAGCTCGCCTTCCCACTCGGCGAGCGCTTCTCCGCGCCGGTCCTCGATCGCCAGCGCGAGCGTCTCCCCCTGCAACCAGTCGCGATATGCGTCGAGCGCGCGCCGCGCGTCGCCATCGGCGTCGACCAGCAGCGTGATCCGATCCTCGACCCGGAGCCCCGCCTGCTTGCGCAGCTCGTTGACCTTGCGGCTGACTTCGCGCGCCAGCCACTCGAGGCGAAGCTCATCGGTGATCGTGGTGTCGAGGACGACCAGGGCGCGCCCGCCGTCGGGGTCCGCGTAGCGCACGCCCTTGACATTGAGCTCCTCCATGAAGATCGCCTCGAGCTCGGGGTCGAGTGGGGCGCTCGCGATCGTCGCGGTGGCGAGCGGCTGGCGGACGCGCACGCCGGCGGTCGTGCGCGCGGCGAGCCCATCCTCGACGAGCCTGCGCAGCCGGCTCATCTCGATGAGAACGTCGGGGTCACGCCACGCCCCCGCCACCTTGGGGTAGTCGGTGAGGTGCACCGAGTCGGGCACTCCCGGCGCCGAAGGCGGGTCGCCGTTGAAGCCGCTGAGGTTGCGGTACATGCGCTCCGCCATGAAGGGCATGAACGGCGCGACCAGCCCCGACAGCGTCAGCAACACCGTGTTCAGCGTCGCGAACGCTGCCTGGGCGTCGTCACTGCTCCCGGCACTCTTCCAGAAGCGGCGGCGTGAACGGCGCACGTACCACTTGGAGAGATCCTCGACGAACGCCTCGACGGCGTGGACAGCGTCCGACGCGTCGTAGCGCTCCATCGCCTCGCGAACTCCATCGACCGTCTCGGCCAATCGCGAAAGACACCAGCGGTCGAGCACCGGGCGCTCGATGACCGCGGGGGCTGCCGATGCCGGGTCGTACCCGTCGGTCAGCGCGTAGGTGACGAAGAACGAGTACACATTCCAGAGCGTCAGCATGAAGAGCCGCACCACGTCCTGGAACGACGCCGGGCTCACGCGCAGCTCGGCGTTCTCGACGCCCTGCGCATAGAAGTACCAGCGTGCGGCGTCGGCACCGAACTGATCGAAGATGGTGCTCGGTTCGATCGTATTGCCACGCGACTTCGACATCTTCTTGCCGTGCTTGTCCTGCAGCGTTCCCACCACCACGCAATTCCTATAGGCAGGCAGGTCGAACAGCAGCGTGGACTCGGCGAGCAGCGAAAAGAACCAGCCGCGGGTCTGGTCGACTCCCTCGCAGATGAAGTCCGCGGGATGAGTGCGCTCGAACAGCTCTCGATTCTCGAATGGGTAATGCTTTTGCGCAAAGGGCATCGCTCCGGAGTCGTACCAGGCGTCGATGACGTCGGGAACTCGACGCATCACTCCGGCGCAGGCGGTGCACGGGAGCGTGACCTCGTCGATGAACGGCCGGTGGAGATCGTCGTCCACCGTCAATCCAACCTCGGCCGCGCTCCCGGCGCAGAACTTTTGATCGCACTCCTCGCAGACCCAGATCGGGAGCGGGGTGCCCCAGTACCTGCTTCGCGACAGGTTCCAGTCGATGAGGCTCTCGAGCCAGTTGCCCATGCGGCCGTCTCGGATGTGCTCCGGCTGCCAGTGCACGCTGCGGTTGTGAGCGAGCAGGCGATCCTTCACGGCGGTGGTGCGTATGAACCAGGACGTGATCGCGTAATAGAGCAGCGGCGTGTCGCAGCGCCAGCAGAAGGGGTACGTGTGCAGGATCCGCTCGGCTCGGTAGAGACTGCCCTGCTCGCGGAGGTCCTCGATGATCTTCGGATCGGCGTCCTTGACGAACATCCCCCGGTATCGTGTCTGGCCGTCCAGGAACCGTCCGTCGAGCCCGACCACGTGACGGATGGCGACGCCCATGCGCTGGCAGAGCTCGAGGTCGGCGACGCCGTATGCCGCGGCGGTGTGGACGATTCCGGTGCCCTCGTCCATGCTCACCAGCTCGGGTGCGTCGAGCACGACAAACGCGAGGCCTTCCGGGAGCATGTCGGTGAACAGCGGCTCGTAGGTGCTGTCGACGAGGTCCGCGCCATCCATCTCGTCGAGGACTTCGTATGGTCCCTCGAGCACGTCGAGTCGCTGTTTGGCGAGGATGTACGACTCGTCGCCCTGCGCGACCCGGACGTAGCGTTTGCCGGAATGGACCGCGAGCGCGACATTGCCGGGGAGCGTCCATGGCGTCGTCGTCCAGGCCAGCAGGAAGGTCTTGTCGTCCGAGTCGTTGAGGCGGAACTTGACGTAAACGGATGGATCGGGCGTGTCCTCCGCATATCCCTGGCTCAGCTCGTGCGAGGACAGCGTGGTTTGACAGCGCGGGCAGTACGGCGTGACCTTGTAACCCTGATAGAGCCGCTCGTCCTCCCAGAGCTCCTTCAGGCTCCACCACACCGATTCGATGTAGGTGCCGTCATAGGTGCGGTAGGGATGGTCGAAGTCGAGCCAGAAGCCAAGGCGTTCGCTCATCTCGCGCCACTGGTCGATGTACTCGTTCACCGACGCCTTGCAGCGCGCGTTGAACTCCGCGATCCCGTACTCCTCGATCTGCTTCTTGCCGCTGATCTTCAGAGCGCGCTCGATCTCGAGCTCGACGGGGAGTCCGTGGGTGTCCCACCCGGCCTTTCGAGCCACCGAGAACCCGGTCATCTGCTTGTAGCGTGCGAACACGTCCTTGTACGACCTGGCGAGCACGTGGTGGAGACCCGGCAGCCCGTTGGCTGTTGGCGGTCCCTCGTAGAACACGTACGGGGGCGCGTCGCGACGCATCGCCAGGCTGCGCTCGAAGACGCGGGTGCGTTGCCAGAGCTCGAGGATCTCGAGCTCCGCCTCGGGAAAACCCGCGCGGGCGCTGACGGCCGAATACCTGGGCATCGCTCAAGGATACCGGCAGATCGTTGGCTCCCGAATCGTCGCGCGCTCTCTACGCCGGCCGCTCGCCGAAGATCGCTCGACCGATCCGCACCATGGTGGCGCCCTCTTCGATTGCGATCTCGAAGTCGTCGCTCATGCCCATGCTGAGCTCGGGGAGGGCCCAACCGGTCACGTGCTCCATGTGGTCGCGCAGGCGACGGAGCCGCGTGAACGTGGCGCGCGACCCCTCGGGATCCTCGGAATACGGAGCGATGGTCATCAGCCCCATGAGGTGCAGCGACGAGACGTTGACGAGCCGCTGCACCACTCCCTCGACATCCGGTTCAGCGACACCGTACCGGGTTGGCAGGCCGGTCAACTCGACCTCGAGCAGGACGCCGAGGGGATCACGTCCCGCGGGTCGATGTGCGGACAGCGCATCCGCGACGCGCGTGCTGTCGACCGAATGGATGAAGTCGAACAGCGTTGCCGCGCGTCCGGCCTTGTTGGTCTGCAGGTGGCCGATCAGGTGCCAGCGCGCAGGGCTGCGCACCTCACGCTGCTTGTCGGCGGCCTCCTGGATCCGGTTCTCGCCGATGTCCCCGACGCCCGCGGCGATCACCTCGTCGACACGGGCGGCGGGCATCCCTTTGGTCACGGCGATCAGGCGCACCTCGAGTGGGTCGCGGTTGGAGCGCGCCGCGGCAGCCTCGATCCGGGCACGCACCGCCTCGAGCCGGTCCGCCAGCGGCGAATCCTCCTCCACCACCGCCATTTCACTTGCCCATGTCGAGGGGTAACTCTCTACCTTCGGTGTCACGGCGCTTGCGCTGCCGGCGCGCGGAATCCGGGCGCGTGCCAGGAGGATGCGCGAGCACATCCTCGATGGTTGCGCGCATCTCCTGCGCATCCTTGAAGGATCGATACACCGAAGCGAATCGAATGTATGCGATCTCGTCGACGTCACGCAATCGCGCCATCACCATGGCGCCGACCTCACGGCTGGGTACCTCCGTCAGGTTCTGGCTGCGCAGTGCGTTCTCGATCTCCGCCACCATCAACTCGAGATTCGCCGGAGCAAGCCGCGTCTTCTTCGACGCCATCACGAGCCCCGACAGAAGCTTCGAACGACTGAACTCCTCGCGCCTGCCATCCTTCTTGACAACGTACAGCGGCGGCGCCTCGACACGCTCGTAGGTGGTGAAACGCTTCCCGCAGCCGAGGCATTCCCGACGGCGGCGAATCGCCTCACCGGTTTCGGAATCGCGCGAGTCGACGACCTTGATGTCCGTCTCGCCGCAGAACGGGCACTTCACCTGCTGCCCCCTATAGGCTTGGTCTGCAGCGCCGGACGACCGCGTTGCGCCGGCCGGCGCCGCACCGAACCCAAACCTACCGACGGTCCCTCAGAAACGCGGGGATGTCGAGGTCGTCGACGCTGTATGGACCCGTCGGCCTGCCGCCGACCGTGAAGGCCGGTTGCCGCTGGTCGGAGACCACGGGGCGCGCCGACGGCTCGTAGCTGAGCGTGCCGATCACATCGATCTGGCCGGTGAACCCGGTGGCGATCACGGTGATCTTCACCTCGCCCTTCATGTGCTCGTCGATGACCGTGCCGAAGATGATCTGCGCGTCGGAGTCCGCCGACTCACTCACCAGCTGCGCCGCCTCATTCACCTCGTAGAGGGTGAGGTCCGGTCCGCCGGTGACGTTGAGCAGGATGCCCTTGGCGCCGGCGATGGTGGTCTCGAGGAGTGGGCTCGCGACCGCGTCCTTCGCGGCGTCCGCGGCGCGCGTGTCGCCGCTGCCGAATCCGATGCCCATGAGCGCCTGCCCCTGGCCCTGCATGATCGTCTTCACGTCCGCGAAGTCGAGGTTGATCAGTCCGGGGAAGACGATGAGGTCGCTGATGCCCTGCACGCCCTGACGGAGCACATCGTCGGCAACCTTGAACGCGTCGCCGATCGGAGTCTTCTTGTCGACGACCTGCATGAGCCGCTCGTTCGGGATGGTGATGAGCGTGTCGACGCGACCCTGGAGGTTGGCGATGCCCTCCTCGGCCGACTTCTGACGGCGCAGACCCTCGAACCGGAAGGGCTTGGTCACCACGCCGATGGTCAGCGCTCCGGTCTCGCGAGCGATCTCCGCGATGATCGGCGCGGCGCCGGTGCCGGTGCCACCGCCCATGCCGGCGGTGATGAACACCATGTCGCTGTCCGCCAGCGCCTTGGTGAGCTCGTCACGCGACTCCTCGGCTGCGTCCTGTCCCTTCTGAGGATCGCCGCCGGCGCCGAGCCCGCGAGTGAGCTTGCCGCCGATGCGGATCTTGAGATGCGCGGAGGACGAACTGAGCGCCTGGTGGTCGGTGTTGATCGCGATGAACTCAACGCCCTTGAGGTTGCTCCGGATCATGCGGTTCACGGCATTGCTGCCGCCGCCGCCGACCCCCACGACGCGGATGCGGGCGTTGCCTTCAAGTGTCCGGTCGAGGTCTGCCATGAGTTTCTCCTCGCGTTGCGTTGGCGTTTCTCGGGTTGGGGGCGAATGCTGTGACGATCTCCGGCGGGCCAGTGCATCCCCAGGTTGGTCGAGTCCCTGAGTGCGCAGATGATCAAAATAGGTCACGAAACCACCTCGAGAATTTGACTCCGGCGGCAGGGCCGTCCGAGCTCTTGCCGTTGGAGCGCGAGGGTTTGCGTCCGAGGTTGCTCCGGGCTCCCCAGCGCAGCAGACCGACCACGGTCGCGTGACTCGGCCCGCGGATCTCGTCGTTCATGCCGTGCAATCCCTGCGGTGCGGCGACGCGCGCGGGAAGATTGGTCTGCTGCTGCACCATCTCCGCGAACCCGCGGAGCAGCGCGCCCCCGCCGGTGATCACGATGCCACCTGGGAACATGCCGAGCGGTCCGGCCCGCTCCACCTCGGCGGCGATCAGCGACGCCATCTCGCGTGCGCGCGGCCCGATGATCTCCGCGAGATAGCGTTGCGGCACACCGACCGGCTCGTCGTAGCCCATCGGCGTCAGGGTCACCTCCGCGTCGGCGGGCAGCGTGAGCTGCAGACAGTGACCGAAGTTGCGCTTCACGGTTTCGGCGGTCTCGAGGTCGCAGCGCAACCCGACCGCGAGGTCCGCGGTCACGTGGTTGCCGCCGACCGGAATCACGCTGGTGTGCACGATGCTGCCGCGTGCGAAGACCGCGATATCGCTGGTACCACCGCCGACGTCGACCACCACGACGCCGCGCTCGATCTCGTCCTCGGTGACGACCGCTTCAGCGGATGCGAGCACCTGCAACACCATGTCGTCGACGTTGAGTCCGGCCTTGTGCACGACCTTGACGACGTTCTGGATCGCGGTGTTGGCACCGGTGATGATGTGCGCGTCGACCTCGAGCCGGTTCCCGGCCATGCCGATGGCGTCGCGCACGCCCTCCTGCCCGTCGATGGTGAACTGCTGCGGCAGCACATGCACGATGCGCCGCTCGGAGGGCACGCTCACCGCGCGCGCGGCGTCGATGGCGCGATGCACGTCCTGGTCGCGAACCTCGCGGTGGCCCGCCTCGACGGCCACGACGCCACGGCTGTTCTGCGACGTGATGTGCCCGCCGGCGATCCCGACCACGGCGGAGTCGATCGCCACCCCGGACATCTGCTCGGCCATGTCGACCGCCTCGGCGACCGCCTCGGCAGCCCGGTCGATCTCGACGACGGCCCCCTTGCGAACCCCCCTCGACGCGACCATACCGACACCCAGGACTCGGAGACCGGTGGTCTCAAGGTCTGCGACGGCGCAGCAGACTTTGGTGGTTCCGAGATCGAGTGCGAAGACGCGGCGAGGACGGGTCACTGTATCGGTCTCCGAGTGTAGCCGTCGCGGGTGCGCCCTACAAGGGTTTTCAGGCGCAAAACCGCAAGATGCTGGGTTCGCACGCCCAGTATGCCACAACATGTTGGTTGTCCTCGAGAGGCGGGGGCCCGTCAAACCCCGGGCTCCGGAGATCGGAGCACCCGTCTCCAACCAACCCTGGAGACGCGGACAGGACCTCGCCACTGCACCTTCTGGACGAGGCCCCGTCCGCCGCGGTCACTGGACCGCTGAAGCCGGGCAACCGTAACACCGCGCGTCCATGGCGTCTACGCTTCGCGGCGGGTCTTCGCCGCGTGTGCTCACACCTCGAGAACGATCTTCCCGCGCAGGTCGCCGCTCGCCATCTCGGCAAACGCCCGTGCGGCGTCGCCCAGCGGATGCGTCGATCCGATCAGGGGGCGGAGCGCGCCGGTGGCGGTCAGATCGACCAAGCGTCGCAGCTCGCCACGACTTCCCATCGTGGTTCCGGCGATGGTGAGGCTTCTGAAGAAGATCCGGTTGAGCTGCGCCGGCGGGTTCGGACCGCCGGTCGATCCCGGGACGACGACGACGCCCCCCGGTTTCACCGCGCGGAGGCTCAGGTCCCAGGTCGGCTCGCCGACCGTGTCGACGACGGCGTCCACGCCGATGCCGCCGGTCGCACCGACGACCGCACGCGCCGTCTGGCGTTCCACCGGGAACGCCGCCTCGGCGCCGAGGTCGACGGCGAATGCCCGTTTCGCCTCATCGCGCGACGTCGCATAGACAGTGATGCCTGCGAGCCGTCCGAGCAGGATGCACGCTGTTGCGACGCCGCCACTTGCCCCCTGCACGAGCACGCTCATCCCGGGCCGCAGAGCGGCCCGAACGAAGAGCGCTCGATATGCGGTCAGGTAGGCGGTGGGCAGGCATGCCGCGTCGGCGAAGCTGACCTGGTCGGGCAGCGCGACGAGATTCGCGACCGGGATTTCGACGTACTCTGCGAGCGCACCGCCGAGTGGTGCCTCGCTGAGCATGCGGAAGGACCGGCAGCCCAGCGGCTCGTCGGCGAGGCAGGCCGGGCACTGTCCGCAGGTGACGATCGGGTAGACGACGACCCTCGCCCCCACCGCCGGCGCGCCCGATGGCGGCTCGCCGCCGTACCCGTCGACCTCGCCGGCAGCGTCGCAGCCGAGGATCTGCGGCGGGGTGACCTCCGACGAGGACACGCCGCGCAGGGTCCAGATGTCGTGGTGGTTCAGCGATGCGACACGCACCTTGACCCGGGCCCAGCCCGCTCGCGGCACCGGTGCCGGCAGGTCGCCGACGGCGAGATTCGCCAGCGGGTCATCGCCGCCGACCGCCGACGCGTACACCGCAAGCATTTGGCGGACCGTAGCATGGTGGTCACCATGCGTCTCGACACCGTCCTCGAAGGCCGCCGGCAGCCCGTCTTCTCGTTCGAGTTCTTTCCTCCGAAGACCGACGACGGCGTGCGCCAGCTCTTCGAGGCGATCTCACACCTGCGTGAGCTGGAGCCGACGTTCGTGTCGGTGACGTATGGCGCCGGGGGCTCGGTGCGCACGCGCACCGTCGACCTCGTGACCCGCATCCGTCGAGAGCTCGACATCGAGCCGGTCGCGCACCTCACCTGCGTCGACGCGACCGTCGACGACCTGCAGGGCATCCTCAACGGGCTGCGCGACGCGGGGATCGACAACGTGCTCGCGCTGCGCGGTGATCCCCCGGACGGTGTCGACCGCTTCGTCGCCAGTGCGGGCGGGCTCGCCCACGGCAGCGAGCTGATGGAGCTGATCACGGCGCGATACGGGTTCTGCGTCGGCGGCGCCTGCTACCCCGAGAAGCACCCGGAGTCGGTGGACGCCGACGAGGACGTCCGCTCCGCGAAGCGCAAGGAGGACGCGGGCGCCAGCTACCTGATCACGAACCTCTTCTTCGACAACCGGGCGTACTTCGATTTCGTGCCGAGGGCGCGCGCCGCCGGGGTGACCGTGCCGATCATCCCGGGCATCATGCCGGTCACCAACGTCGGCCAGATCCGCCGATTCACGTTGAAGATCGGCGCCAGCATCCCGGAGCCGCTCCTCGAGGCGTTGCGCTCTCGCGAGGACGACCCCGAGGCGGTGCTGCAGCTGGGGGTGGCGTGGGCCACGCTCCAGTGCGCCGAGCTGCTCGCGGGGGGTGCACCCGGCGTGCATTTCTACACGATGAATCGCTCGCCGGCGACACGCGCGATCCTCTCGGCGTTGCGGGCGGCGCGCCCCTGGGACCGCGTGCGCTAACACCCCGACAGGGGCGTCACCGGAGATTCCCGTGTGAAAGACAGGGGGTTCACGGGGGATTCCCCCGTGTGCGGTCAGGGTGGCGCCGTGGGCGTGCTCGCCGGCGGGGTGACCAGCGTGATCCCAGAGGCCGGGCTGACGCTCGGCGACGGCGACGGAGTCGGGGTCGGACGGGGGGTCGGCGGCGCCGTGGGCGGAGCCACGGCGGACGCCGCCGGCGGCAGCTGGGTCGTGGGTGCGACCGGAAGGAGCGCTGCGGTCACCTCGG
Organism: Candidatus Dormiibacterota bacterium; assembly: GCA_049283735.1. Taxonomy (GTDB): domain Bacteria; phylum Chloroflexota; class Dormibacteria; order Aeolococcales; family Aeolococcaceae; genus Palsa-851. Next base: position 44,726 of record JBAPWO010000138.1, on the reverse strand, counting down.
CCGGGAGGCCCGGGTGGCCGCCGCTGACCGGGTAGGCGGGGGCCTCGACGTCGACGTAGCCGAAGGTGGGCTTGACGAAGTTGAGCCGGCCCTTGAGGGCGGCCAGCGTCTCGATCTGCGCGGGGAGAGCGCGCATGGCGTCCTCGTTGTCGAGGTGGCCCAGCACCGCACGCCATCCGGTGCTCGTCCAGAGGCTGACCACGTCGTCGGCCCCCCAGAGGTACGCGGCAACCGGGCAGCCAAAGACCGGCGGGAAGCGTTGAGCGATGGAACCGAGCAGCTGGACCAGCAGGGGGTCGATCGGTTGCGCGGACCCGGCGCGGTCATCGATCAGCACCGGGATGCCGCTTCGCGCCGCCGGGGTCGCATCGATCCCGGGAAGCGTGGCTCCGTCCGAGGCGATCAGCGTGTCGGTGCCGTCACGGCGGATGCGGAGCATCGGCGCGCGTTCGACGACCGAGATCTCCACGGTGGCGGGAAGCTCGGTGGTGACCATCGCGCTGGCGACCCAGGGCAGCGACTGCACGCGGCCCTGGATCGCCGCGCCGTTGATCGTGAAGATGCTCTGCTCGGGCACCTCGGCCGCAGCGACCACGGCGCCGGTGGTGAGCAGGTGGGTGCCGACCACGGTCACCCGCCGCACCTGGAACCCCGGGAGCGTCAGCGCCAGTGCCAGGAGGCCGACCTGCACCGTGAGCGCCGCGGCCGCGATCAGCCGCCGTCTCCAGGAGGTGTGCCGCCGGGCCACCTGTGGCGGCGGCGGCGGGCCGCGGCGCGCGTGACGCCGTTTGCGCGGCGACGACATGAGCTTCGCTCCGGGGCTCACCACCAAACGGCGCACGGCGCGCGACGAATCGGCGATGAGCGCCGCCTGGGCGCGAACCAGAGCGACATGGCGCGAGCGCTCGTCGAGCACCTCGGTGCTCACAGGGCGTGCTTTGTGCGGTGAGGACGTTGCATATACGCAGGCTGAGACGTGTGCTGAGACGCTATGGCCGCCCGGGCCGCGCCGATTATCTCCCAGGCGAAGCCGGCGTGACCGCTCTACGCGCGAGGTGCGCGCGCCACGGGCAGATATGTGTCGGGGAGATCGTTGGCGAAGAGCACGACGTCCCCGGGGCGCGACAGCCGCCGGAGCAGCGTCGTCGCCTCGTCGAGGGTTTCGACCACGTGAATACGATCCTCGCTCATGCCGCCGTCGCGCAAACCGGCGCACAGCGCCGCGCTCGTCTTGGCGGACATGACGATCACGTGGTCGCACACCTTCGCCGCGTGCTCGCCATAGCGCCGGTTCTCCTCGGTCTCGACGCTGCCCAGCTCGACGAGCCCGGGCGTGACCAGGAATTTCTGAGCCCCGCTCATGGCGGCGAGCACCTCCAGGCCGTTGTGGACGCCGACCGGGTTGGCGTTGTACGAGTCGTCGATCACCGTGAGCGGACCTGCGCTGGCCATCAACTGGAGTCGGTGCTCGACCTGCTCGAGTGAGGCGGCGGCGGTGATCGCGTCGTCGATCGAATACCCGAGCGTGCGGACCGCGGCCAGCGCCGCGCTCACGTTGGCAACCTGGTGGCGTCCGAGCAGCGGAATCGTCACCTCGCGGTCGAGGCCCTCGGCGTCCCAACGCCAGCGGAATGCGCCACCGTGCGAATCGATCCGGATGGATGACGCGACGACGTCGGCGTCCACCGTCTCGGCGTCATCGGCGAGCGCATAGCGGATCAGCTGACGCTGGTCCGCCCGCGCCCGCGCTGCGAGCACGGCGCCGGCCTGGTCACCGGTGTACACAATCAATGTCCCATCGGCCGGCAGCGCGCTCGCGACTTCATACATCGCGGCGGCGATTCGCTCGATGGTGCCGAAGCGCTCCATGTGCTGGGGGCCGATGGCGGTGATGATCGCCATCCGCGGGTGCACGAGGTCGCTCATCGCCGCGATCTCGCCCTGCGCATACGCGTCCATCTCGACGATGAAAACCCGGTGCCCGGGGGTGAGATCCTCGTTGATCACCCGGGTCACGCCCATCAGCGTGTTGAAGCTCTTTCGCGTTGGCAGCGTGTTCACACTCGGTTGCAGCAGCTGCGCGAGGATGTGCTTGGTGCTGGTCTTGCCGAAGCTGCCGACCACGGCGACGACGACCGGGTCGACGATCTTCATTCGCGCTGCGGCGAGCCCGAGATAGTGGCGGCGGATCCGCGCCTCCGCCGGCTTGGTGACGACATTGGCAGCAACCAGGAGGATCTCGCTGAGGGCGGTGACCACGCCGCCTGCGATCAGCACGAGGATCGCGGAGATGACCGGGTGCAGGGTGACGATGCCGAGCGCAAGCCCGGCGGCGAGCACCACCGCGAGGAATCCGCCGGCGATGAGCAGGCGGCGCATCCGGGCGGTCATCACCAGCGGTCGCTTGGGCGACGTCCATCGCCACGTGAACTGCGCCGCCGCGGCCGACGCCAGCCACGCGATCGCGATGCCGATCGGTCGCGCCGCGGGGAGCACGGCCGCGACGCTGAGCCCCACTGCTCCAACCAGGAGACCGAGCCAGACCGCGCGATGGGCAAGCCACTCGCGGGTCAGCCCCCAGCGCAGAAAGCGAACCGATTCGTACTCCTCGATCTGGAACATCCGAGCCGCGACGAGGACGATCCGAAAGATGAGGATGAGCCAGACGATCGCCGCAAGCGCGACCAGCGGGCCGACGAGCGGGCTCACGCCGAGCCCTCGTCCAGCTGGTCACGCAGGAAGACGCCGACGATCCGGCAGAAGCGTCCAGGCTGCTCGAGGTACGCGAAGTGACCCGCGCCCTCGAACACGACCAGCCCGGCGTCGGGGATGAGGCGCTCCATCACCCGGCCGTCCTCGACCGGCGCCTCGGTGTCGTGGTCCCCCCAGATGAGCAGGACCGGAAGGTCGAGGGTGGGAAGGAGTGGTCGGAGGTCTTCGTTGACGATGCGGACGAGCGTGCCGCGCATGACCCCCGACACCGCGCGATAGTCCGCGGAGCCGCGCTGGTCGGCATTGCGGCCGGCAGCGCGGCGCAACGCCTCGGGCATCACCGCCGACCGCTGCAGGGCTCGGAGCGCCTTGTACCATCGGACCCGCGCGGCGCCGCGCAACGTCCTTCGCGGCCGGAGGCCGGCGCTTCCCGTCAGCACCATCCGCCGCACCCGTCCGGGGTACGTGGCGGCGATGACGATCCCGATCCGGCCGCCGTTCGAATGTCCGACCAGGTCGCAGCTGTCGACCCCAAGCCGGTCGAGCAGCGCGATGCACCAGGCGGCATACTCGTGCACCGACCAGGGAGCGTCCGGCTCCGCCGTGGCGCCGAACCCGGGCAGGTCGGGGACGATCAGGCGGCTTCCCGCCTGCAGCCCGTCGAGAATCGGGGCGAAGAGCTCGGACGACACGCCCCAGCCGTGGAGGAGCAACAGTGGCCGGCCGTTGCCCCGCTGCTCCAACGCCGCGCGCGGGATCTCTCCGGCGGCCCCGGCGATGCTCACTCGATCCCCGGCAGGTCGCAGCTCAGCCCGGCCGGCCGGTGAGCAGCCACGTCTCGATTGACGATGTGGTTGCCTGCTGCTCGCGATGGCGCGCCATCGCCATCTCGATGAGGCGGACGAGCAGGGCGTCGAAGCGCAGTCCGGATGCTTCCCAGAGGTAGAAGGACAGTGAGCCGGGGAGCGTGTTCAACTCGTTGACGACAAAGGAATCCCGCTCCGGCGAGACCAGGAAGTCGACCCGTGTCACGCCGGCGGCGCCGATGGCGCGAAACGATGAAATCGCCGCGTCCTGGATCCGGCTGGTGAGCGAGTCGGATATGGGTGCGGGGATGATTCGCTGTGAGCTCTTCATCCCGGACGCCGGTGCCTTGGCACCGCCCTTTCCCTTGGCGCCGCTCAGATATTTGTCGGCATAGCTGAGCGTGCCACTGCTCACGGGTTGCTCGCATACCGACGCCCGAACATCGTCGCCCCACCCGAGCACGGAGCAATTGACCTCGATGCTGCCGTCCTGAGCCTGCTCGGCGAGAATCGAGGTGTCGTAGCTGAAGGCGACCTCGAGCGCATCGCGCAGCGCTGCGTCACCGTCCACACGGGCCACACCGATGCTCGACCCGAGGCGGCGCGGCTTCACATACATGGGGAATCCGGGACGCTCCGCGAGTCGCGCGCGAACGTCGTCGGGGTGTTCGAGCCAGCGAGCGCGCGAGACCATCACGTCGTCGAGCACGGGAATGCCCGCCCCGCGGAGCGTGGTTCGAGACATGCGCTTGTCCATGCTCACCGCCGCCGACACGACGTCGCATCCGCAGTACGGCAGTGCCGCCAGCTCGAACAGGCCCTGGAGCGTGCCGTCCTCACCGTTGGACCCGTGCACGAGCGGCATCGCAACGTCGAAGCGCGCCGCCGTGCGAGCGGATCCTCCGAGCAGCCCGCGGCGGGTTTCGACCTCGATGAGCTCCCCGCCGCTGGACGGGTCGGGGCGCATGGTGACCCTCGTCGACGCCGCGATCAGCCGATCGATGTCCTTGTAGCGGTCGAGCTGGAGCAACGGGTCGCCGGTGTACCACGCGCCCGACTTCGCGATGTACACGGGTACGGGCACGAAGCGATCCGCGGGCATGGCCGCCATCGCCTGCTGCGCGGTGATGACCGACACCTCGTGCTCGACCGACCGGCTGCCGAAGAAGACGCCGACCTTGACCTGCTCAGTCATGGTGATCGCCCGGTTCCAGTCCGCCGAGGACGATGATCTCCCGCTCGAGATCGACGCCGAATTGCTCGTGGACAGCGTCGTGCGCGACGCGGACGAGATTCAGGACGTCCGCGGCGGTGGCCTGGTCGACGTTGACGATGAAGTTCGCATGTTTCGGTGAGATCTGCGCACCGCCGGATCGTCGCCCCTTGAGGCCGGCCGCCTCGATGAGCCGCCCGGCCCGGTCATCGGGCGGATTCTTGAAGACGCTGCCGAGGCTGCGAATCCCGTATGGCTGCGACGCTTTGCGCTCCGCCTGGATCGAATCGGTGCGCTCGCGAACGCGGTCGGGGTCGTCCTCATGGACGCGCAGCCGCGCGCTGACGATGGCATGGCCGCGAAGGTCGTCCTTGAAGCGGGAGTGCCGGTACTTGAAGCCGCACGCCGCCGCCGGGAGTGTCAGCGGCTCCCCGCTCGGACTCAGCGACGTGCAGTCGATCAGCACGTCAGCCACCTCGGTTCCGAAGGCGCCCGCGTTGCCGAACACGCTTGCGGCGCACGTGCCCGGCACGCCGATGCCGAACTCGAGTCCGGCAAGGCCGCGCGACGCGCAGTCGAGTGCCACGCGCGGCATCATGCAGCCCCCGCCCAGCTCGATGGTGTGCGCATCGGCGACCCGGACGCGGCGATCGTTGTGGCGCACCACAAGTCCCTGGATGCCCGAGTCGCTGATGAGCGCGTTGCTGCCTGCTCCGACCATGGTCACCGAGATCCCGGAAGCGGTGCAGCGGCGCAGCAGCTCAGCGAGCACGGCGACGTCTCGGGTGGTGATGAACCAGTCCGCCGGACCGCCGACACCGAACTGACTGTGGCGCGCGAGAGGCTCGTTGACGAGCACACGCGGATACGTGTCGAGCCAGTCACCTGCGGACACCCTGAGCCTCCAGGGCATCGCGGAGCCGCGGCGCCAGCTTGTCGAAGCCCCCAAGGGAGAGCACCAGGAGCACATCACCGGGCCGAGCGATCCGCGTGACCATGTCGAGCGCCTCGTCGCTCGATGCCGCCACGTGGACGGCGTCAGACGGCCCGGCGCGATCGGCGACGTCCCGGCTCGACACGGTCCTGGGCATGCCACGCTCGCGGGCCTCCTCGATCGGTCCGATGATCACCACGTCGGCGCCGGTGAAGCTGCGCCGGTAATCCTCGAGCAGCCGGCTGACGCGCGAGTAGGTGTGCGGTGTGTGTATGGCGATCAGGCGGCGTCCCGGGTAGCGCTCCCGCGCGGCGTCGATCGCGGCGCCGACCTCGGTCGGATGGTGCGCGTAGTCGTCGACGACCGCCACGCCCGCAACCTCGCCGAGGATCTGAAATCGGCGCGCGGGCCCGCGGAAGTCCGCGCACGCGCCCATCGCGATCGCCGGGTCGACACCGGCAAACTCGGCGAGGATGAGCGCCGCGCAGGCGTTCTGCGCGTTGTGGAGCCCGGGGAACGTGAGGACCACGTCGAGCGGTGCCCCGGCGTTCCGCTCGACGCGGAAGCGCTGCATGCCGTCCTGCTCGTGGGGATGCCGGATCAACCAGTCGCTCCCCGCCTTCGTGCCATAGGTGACAGCAACAGCGGTCGCCGCGTCGCGCAGGGCGAGGCATTCGGGGTCGTCCGCGCAGAGCGCGAGCACCCCGTCCGATGGCATGGTCGCGGCCAGCTCGACAAACGGCGCGCGGTACGCCTCGAGGCTTGCGTAGACGTCGGGGTGATCCAGCTCCAGGCGGGTGACGCACGCACCGTTCGGCCTGGTGTGCAGGAATTTCGGGCGTGGATCCCACGGTGCCGACGTGTACTCGTCGCCCTCGAACACGAACGGCCCGGTGCCCAGTCTCGAGGTGCCACCCAGGTCGAGCGATGTGGAGCCGAGACGGAAGCCGGGATCCAAACCAGCGCGATCGAGGATGTGGGCCAGCAGCGCCGCCGTGGTGGTCTTGCCGTGGGTGCCGCAGACGGTGAGCCGGGAGCGGTCGCCGGCGAGGGCCACGTAGAACTCGATCTCGCTGACGCACGGGATACCGCGCCGGCGCACGGCCTCGAGCTCGAGGTTGGCCGGGCGCGTCTGGTTGCCGACCACGACGAGATCGGGAACACCCCACCGATCGAGATTGGCCGGGTCGCTGTGGTTCTCCCATTCGATCCCGGCGGCGATCACCGCATCGCTCATGGGCGGATAGGCGTGGTCGTCGGAGCCGGTCACCAGGTCGCCGCGCTCGCGGGCGAGGTTTGCCGCGCCGAAGGTCGCGTAGCCGCAGATACCGAGAACGTGCACGTGCATCGTCAGGCGGCTTGGCTCCGGGTCGGCCCCGCTGCCTCGACGATGAGCCGCATCACCGAGTCGGTGGCGTGCGGAAGGCCGAGGGCCGCGCTCGCGGCTGCCATCGATCGCCACCGCGACGGGTCGGAGACCAGCCCGGTGATTTCGGCCCGGAGCCGCTCGGGGGTGCATTCGGCGTCGTCGATGAGCATCGCGGCACCTGCCGCGACGTAGGGGGCGGCGTTGTGGCGCTGATGCCCGCCGGCATGCGGGTACGGGACCACGATCATCGGGCGGCCGAGCGCCGCGCACTCGGCGATCGACGATCCCCCGGCCCGCATCACCACGAGATCGCTCTGCGCGATCCGCTCCGCCATGTCGTCGAAGAAGGCGCCGGCGGTGTACCTGGTGGCCAGCCGCGGGGGAAGCGCCGCGGCGGCGCGCTCCACGGCGGCGTAGTCGAGGCTGCCGCACTGGTGGACGATGCTCAGCTCCGGGTCGGCGCTGAGCAGCTCGACCATGCATCCGGCCACGGCTCGATTGAGCCGCCTCGCGCCCTGGGACCCACCGGTGACGAGGATCGAGCGAAGCCGGTCGCCGATGGGACGGGCGGTGATCGCGCGGATCTCGGCGCGAACCGGGTTGCCGGTATGGACGACCCGGGCGTGGGGAAGATGCGCCGCCGTCTCCGCGAACGAGGCGGCGACGACCCTGGCTCGACGGGCGAGCATCCGGGTCGCCCGGCCGGGTACCGCGTTCTGCTCGAGCAACACCACCGGGATGCGCTGGGCGAGCGCTGCCACCACCACGGGGACGGACACATACCCCCCGACGCCGACGACGACGTCGGGCCGCATCCGGCGCAGCAGCCGGCGCGCGGCGATGGTGGCCCGCGTCAACTGGGTCGTGGCGCGGGCAACGCCTCCGGCGCTGCCGACATCGACTCCACTGATGTCGAGGGTCTCGAGGTGAAGCCCGGCTGCGACCACGAGGCGCTCGGCCACCCCGTCCCGGCGGCCGACCACGGCCACCTCGTCCTCAGGCCGATCGCTTCGCAGCGCGAGCGCGACCGCCAGGGCCGGGGTCAAGTGACCCCCAGTTCCCCCCCCAGCGATCAACGTGCGCACGATTCGTCGTCCCTTGCCGTCGACCCTGGGCGGAGATGTTGAGCAGGATGCCCATGCCCACGAGGGTGGTCGCCAGCGAGGTGCCACCGTAGCTGATGAAGGGCAGCGGGATGCCCGTGGTCGGGATGACCCCGGTGACCGCCATCACGTTGATGAACGCCTGCATGCAGATCCACGATGTGATGCCTCCCGCGAGCAGGGCGCCGAATCGGTCGGGCGCCCGAAGCGAGGCGCGAACGCCGCGCCACGCAAGGAACAGGAACGCCCCGAGGACCGCGACGGTTCCGATCAGCCCGAGTTCCTCGCCGATGATGGCGAAGATGAAGTCGGTGTGCGCCTCGGGGAGCCACTCGTACTTCTGCACCGAGTTGCCCAGCCCCACCCCGAAGATCCCGCCGGAGCCGAAGGCGTAGAGCGCCTGGCAGTTCTGGAACCCCGAGCCGAGCGCGGCTGCGCACGGATTCAGGAAATGAGCGAGGCGGTCGGCCCGGTAGGCGACCAGGTCGACCAGGGCAAAGCTCAGCCCACCGAAGCCGACGATGATCAACAGGAGGTGCCGCTTGCGGGCGCCTGCCAGGGCGAGCAGGATCAGTGCCGTCGCGGCGATGACGATCGAGCTACCGAAGTCGCGCTCCGCGAGCACGAGACCGAGGAGCGCCACGAGCACGATGACGTAGTCGCGAACGCCGCGCAGGGTGCGCACCGAACCTTCGCGGTCGGTGAGCCAGCGCGAGAAGAAGACGATCGCGACCCCGACGGCGATCGCCGACGGCTGCACCGAGAGCGGACCGACCTGGAACCAGCGCTGCGCGCCGAAATGCCGCGCACCGACGTGGGGGATCAGCACCACCACGAGCAGGACGAGCATGAGGAACATGGCCGGGCGCGCAAGCCGGGAAAGGCGGTGGTAGTCGACCTTCGCGGCCACGACAAGACCGACGCCGCCCAGTGCCGCTCCGAGCAGCTGATGGGCGAAGAAGTAGTTGGGGTCGTTGTACCAGAGGAAACCGAGCGCCTCGGATGCGCTGTAGACCATCACCAGCCCGAACCCGACCAGGCCGACGACGATGATCATCAGCCAGCCGTCGACCCCGGCGGCCGCGGCGGCGCGATCCGCCGATGCGAAGGCACCGGCCACGCGGGCACCACCACGCCAGCGCCACTTCCCGGCGAGGCCGTCGGTGAGCCTGCCCGTCCGCGCCGCCATCAGTCCCTGCTCACCGCGTGCGTCGAGAGGTGCTCGACGGCTTCACGGAACGCGTGACCGCGATCCTCGAAATCGCGGAACTGGTCGAAGCTCTTGTATCCCGGGGCGAGCAGCACCACGTCGCCGTCTCGCGCGAGCCCGGCTGCAGCGACGACCGCATCCTCGAGGGTGGCGACGACGGTGCGGGCGGCAAAGCCCCGCCGCGAGAGCGCCTCGTCGAGCTCGCCCGCGCTCGCTCCGTTGAGCACCGCGTGGCGCGCCCGAGCTGCGATCTCGTCGGCGAGTGGCTCGATCGACGTGCCCGCGCCCTTGCCGCCGCCGATCCACACGATGGTTCGGCCCGGAAAGGAGCGCAACGCCGCGGTCGCGGATTCGACGTTGGTCGCCTTGCTGTCGTTGACCCAGAGCACGCCATCCTGGTCGTGGATGGTCTGCAGCCGGTGGGGTACCGCGTGGAAATCGCGCACCGCGCCGGCGATCGGCGACGTCGCGACCCCGGCGGCACGCGCGACCGCGACCGCGGCGAGCACGTTCTGCAGGTTGTGCTCCCCGAAAAGCGGGATGTCTCCCACCGGCAGCACCGGCGTCACCGCACCCTGCTCGACGACGACCACGTCGTCGCCGCTGCGTGTGGCGCCGTCGATGATGCCGGGGCCGATGCCGAACTCGTGCACGGGGCACTGTGCGACCTCGGCCATCGCTCGCGTGATCGGATCGTCGAAGCCAAGGACTGCGTCATCGAACGCGAACTGCACCAGGCGTCGCTTGGTCTCGGCGTAGGCCGCGAAATCGCCGTGGCGGTCGAGGTGATCGGGTGTCACGTTGAGCACGCACGCGATCGCACAGCGCGGCTCGCTCACCGACTCGATCTGGAACGACGACAGCTCGAGCACCACCCAGTCGGTGTCGCTCACCGCGTCGAGGCGGTCGAGCATGGTCACGCCGATGTTGCCGCCGAGGTGGACGCGTTCTCCGCCGCGCTCGAGGATCGCGGCGACCAGCGCGGTCGTCGTCGTCTTGCCATTGGTGCCGGTGACGCCGCAGATGCGCGCACGGCAGCGTTCGAAGACGAGGTCCATCTCGCTGCGCACCGGCACGCCGTGGGCGCGGGCGATCTCGAGCTCGGGCGCATTCCACGGCACGCCCGGACTGGGGCAGACCATGAGCGCGTCCGCCGCGACGTCGTCGGGGTAGCCGCCCAGACGCACGTCGACCTTGGCGGGGAGGAGCGCGATGCGCTCCCGGATTGCGAGGGTGTCGGAGCGATCGACGAGCACGACGTGATGGCCTTCTCTGGCGAGCGTCAGCGCGCAGGCGAGGCCGCTCCGCCCCGCTCCGATCACCACCACCGGCTTGCCGGTCACGACGCCGGCCCGGCGACGCGCGCGAACAGCACGGTGATCGCCGCGCCGGCCGCCGCCGCCGCTGCGAAGGCCGCGACGAGTCGCTGCTCCCGGAGCCCGAGCTCCTCGAAGTGATGGTGGATCGGGCTCGCGCGCAGCACGCGAGTGCCGAACCTTCGTATCGCGGTGACGTTGACCACGACGCTCGCCGCCTCGACAACGAAGACGATGCCGAGCACCGGGAGCAACCAGATGAGGTGCAACTCCGCGGACAGCGCCACGATGGCGGATCCGAGAGCAAGCGACCCCGCGTCACCCATGAACACCCGGGCCGGGAACCAGTTGAAGAGCAGGAATGCGGCCACTGACCCGGCGAGTGCCGCGGCGAGGATCGCGACCGAGTGGTCGCCTCGCATCACCGCGATGATCGTGATGCCGACGAGCACGAGCGACGTACATGACGCGGCGAGGCCGTCGACACCGTCGGTGAGGTTGACGGCGTTGCTGGTGGCGACGACCGCGATCGCCACCACCACGGCCAGACCCCAGCCGAGGTTCGGCGCGCCGAGCCCGGGAAAGAACTGATGGGTGAACCCGGCGATGGTCAGCCCGACCCCGACGAGCACGCCGGTGACGCCCTGAAGACCGAGCTTCTGCCACACCGAGAGCCCGAGCCGCCCGGCGTCGTTGATGTTGACGATGTCGTCGAGGCCGCCCGCGATTGCCCCGGCGAGTAGCGCGAAGAGCGGGATGAAGCCCTGGCGGGAGCGATCGACGGCGAGCCAGGCGACGAGCACCACCAGGCAGAACAGCGCACCGCCGAGCGTCGGTGTTCCCTCCTTGGCGCGGTGGCTCGCCGGACTGTATGAGGCGACGTGCTGACGCGCCCCGAACCGCACCAGCAGGCCGATGAACGCTGGATACAGGACCACACCCGCCACGAAGGCGATTACCCCGAGGAGGATGGTCTCCCTCACGGTTCGATGCGCCAGTCGTCGATCATCATCTCGGCCATCTGCTTCCAGATCGGCGCGGCGAGGATGGAGCCGAACCGGTTACCGGCGCTCACCTGTGGGTTGTTCAGGATCACCATCATGGTGAACCGCGGGTTGGTGACCGGTAGGAAGCCCACGAAGGACGCCACCACGTTGGGGCCGTACCCTCCCCCGTTGGGGAGCGCGACCTGAGCCGTCCCGGTCTTGCCCGCGATCTCCATGCTGTAGCCGGGGATCTTTGCCCGCTTGCCCTCGCCGCCGGGGTCGTTCACCACACCCACCATCATGTGCGCGAGGGTCGTCGCGGCGGCGGCGGAGATGACACGGCGGGTCACCGGCACGAATGGCGTGGCCTTGCCAGTGTTGGGGTTGACGACGGCATCGACGGCGTGCGGCTGCACCCAGATGCCGCCGTTGGCGACCGCGTTCACCGCGGCCAGCATCTCCACCGGCGTGGTCACGAGCCCCTGCCCGAAGGACGCCTCCGCGTACCGCAGGTCATTCCACGACGACGTCGGCGCCAGTGGGTTGTTGACCTCGCCGGCCAGGTCGATCCCGGTGGGGGCGCCGATCCCGAAGGCGAGCAGGTTGTTGTAGAACGCGTTCTGGCCTTCCATCTTCTCGGCGTCGATGGCCCCGTTGTTCAGTGAGTCGTCGAGCACCCACTGCATGGTGACGTTGCCATGCGATTTCCGATCCCAGTCATGGATGAGGTATCCATCGATCCGCTGCTGCTTCTCGTCGATGACCGTGCTCGGGGTGAAGGCGTTGTTGTTGAGACCGCCCGCGAAGGTGATGACCTTCATGATCGAACCGGGCTCGTAGGGTTGGGTCACCGCCAGGTCGCGGAAATCCGCGATGCTCGCGGAGGCGAAGTCGTTGGCGTTGTACGACGGGTACTGGGCCCAGGCGTCGATCGCCCCGGTCTTGGTGTCCATGATCATCAGGGTGCCCGACGTGGACTTCGACGAGTTCACCCCGTTAGCGATCGCCAGGTCGGCCCAGTACTGGATCTGCGAGTCGAGCCCGAGCTGCAGGTTATCGCCATTTTTAGCAGGAACCATCTGCTGCCTGCCGAGGACGATGGCGTTGCCGTTGACGTCGGTCAGGGTGGACTCGTGTCCGGTGACGCCGGACAGGATCGAGTTGTAGTACCCCTCGAGACCGTACTGACCGACACCGCCGGCGTTGACGAAGCCGAGCAGGTTGGCGGCGAACGAATCGCCGGGCACGGGCGACGGATCGTAGACGGCCTGCTCGGAAGGGATGGTGCCGACACCGCTGAGGCCGAGTGCCTGGAGCTTGTCGTTGACATCCTGGGAGACGCCCTTGGCGAGGTAGTCGAACTGGTTGGGCTGAGTGAGCACGCGCAGGACCTGGCTCGCCGTGAGCTGCAGGATCGGGGCGAGCATGCCCGCCACCTGCACGCGATCCGCGGCCGGCACGAGCGCCGGATCGGCGAACACGTCGAAGACCTGGACGTTGCTCACCAGGACGCGTCCGTTACGGTCGAGGATCAACCCGCGAGTGGCGTGCAGCGTGATCGACGTCGTGTGCGACGCGGCCGCGGCGCGGGCGAGCGCCTTCCCCTGGATCACCTGGACCTGCACCAGGCGGCCGAAGACGGCGGTTGCCATGGCGAGGAACGCGAGCACCAGCCAGAGCCCGCGACGCCGCAGATCGGGTGCGTCGGAGAGCGCGTGCGCGTGCGCCGACCGTGCCGATCCCGGCGTGCCGCGGCGAGGATTCATCGACCCCAGGCGCCGTCGAGTGCGCCGATCAGCTGCTGCAGGGTGCCGTTGGTGTCGCTGCCGGTGAGCTGCTCGGCGGGTGGCGACGTGAGCACGTTATGCGGCGCTGAGACGACGTACGCCCATTTCCCAGCCGGGCGCATGCCCATCCCCTGAGCCGCGAAGATGATCCGCTCCGACGACTGCAGGCGGGAGAGCTCAGCGCCGAGCTGCGAGTCCTGGGCGACGAGCTGCTGCTGTTGGGAGGCGAGGCGTGTGGCCTGGTAGGTGGCCGTGGTGACGTGCGCCGTCTGGTTGACGTACGCGATGCCGATCCCGGCGGCGATCGCGATCACCGGCAGCAATGGCAACGGCGTGCGGGGGCCGCCGCGACGGATGCGCAGCCGCCGAACCAGTGGCTCGAACGGGACGTCGTCGACGCCGGCGGCCGTGGGCGTCGACGCGCGGTCGACGCCATGTGCGAAACGCAAGTTGGGCACTGCCCTGATCTCCAGTGGTGAAACGTTGAGGTGGACGATGGAGGGGCACCGACGGTGCCGGGCCGGCGACGGGAGTGGTGGCGGGGAGAGTCGCGCCGGGCGCGGCTCCCCCCTGGGGCGCGACGTGAGGCGTCGAGATGTGGCGGCGCTCGTCACCCCTCGGTGGCGAGCTTCTCCGCCACCCGCAGGCGCGCCGAGCGCGATCTCGGATTCGTGGCCAGTTCCGCGGAATCCGGCCGGATCACCTTGCGGGTGAGGAGAAAGAGTGTGGCCCGGTGGACGCAGGTGCAGTGGGGCTGTTGGGGCGGACAGACACAATTCTGAGCTGCGACGTGGAGTGCATTCTTTACAAGGGTGTCCTCGAGAGAGTGGAAGGAGATGACCCCAAGACGCCCACCGGGCCGGAGGATGCTGATTGCTGCCTGCAGGCCTCGTTCGAGGCTTTCCAGTTCGTGATTCACCGCGATGCGAAGCGCCTGGAAGGTGCGCGTCGCCGGGTGGATCCGCTTCGGCCAGAACCGCCGGGGCACCACCTGCTCGACCAGCTCGCGAAGCTGCGTCGTGGTGGTGATCGGCGTCCGCTCCCGGGCTCTGACGATTCGGGTTGCGATCGACCGCGCGAACCGCTCGTCGCCGTAGTCACGGATCATCGAGGTCAGCTCGTCCGCTGTCAGCGAGTCGACAAGGTGCGCGGCGGTCATGCCGGAGCTCGGGTTCATGCGCATGTCGAGCGGCCCGTCGAGGCGGAAGCTGAAGCCGCGGGCCGGGTCGTCGAGCTGGAGGGACGAGATGCCGAGGTCGAAGACGACGACGTCTGCCGCCGCCACGCCGTGCGCGTGGACGATGGCTTCGAGGTCGGCGAAGTCACCCTGGGCGATCTCGACGGCGCCGTCTGCGCCGAAACGGGCGCGACCGGCGTCGACAGCGCTCTGATCGCGATCGATCGCGATTACCCGGCCGCCCGGGGCGACGCGCTCGAGGAGCGCGGCCGTGACCCCGCCGGCGCCAAAGGTGGCGTCGACGGCGATCTGCCCGGGCCGGGGCTGCAGGCTCTCTATGAGGGGTGTGAGAAGGACCGGCCGGTGGCCCGCGCCGTCAAGCGACGGGGCACCGGGCGTGGCACCGACGAGCGTCCCCATGCCGGCCACGAACGACAGGGGGATGGTCATGTAACGAGGCCGATCCGTCTGGGGCGCTCACGCCGGAGACGGAGATGCGGACGTGCCGCGCTGGTGGACCAGGTCCCAGACCTGGGTGAATTCCGCGGGGCTGAGCTCCGCCTGTTCTGACTGCCAGAGCTTGCCCGCGACGATCTCGACGCCGGTGTCGAGGCCGACGAAGACGACCTGGTCGACGATCTGGCCAAACGCCCGCTGCTGTGCCGAGAGCAGGAGGCGCCCCTGGGTGTCGACCTCGAAGAGCGAGCTGTTCCCGGTGAGCCAGCGCATGAACCGGCGCTCCTGGGCCGGTGTCTCAGCGGTGCGCCGGAAGAGATCCTTCTGCACGGCCCACTCGTCAGGTGGCCAGATCATCAGGCGGCTCTCGGGTCCGGGGGCGACGACGCTGCCCTCAGGCAGGAAGCGGCGCAACTGGGCGGGAATCGCGACCCTTCCCTTCTCGTCGATGTGGTGCCGATACGTTCCGCAGAACGTCATCGGGACGCGCCCATCGACCGCCGTCTGCTCAAGCCTCGCCGTCGTCACGTCGGTATCCCCACTACTCACCACTTTTCTCCACCGGCGGGCCGAACCCTAACAGGTGTGTGGTGAGGCGTCAACGCAAACAAATGTACGCATCACCCGTAGCGCGGGGTTTCCAGGAGCAGCCAGGACAGATCCACTCCGCCGGACAGCTGCCCGGGCTCGGCGCCCCTCCGGAACAGCACCGCCCCGCCCGTCCCCCGCAGGCGCATCGAGGGGCCGTCGACCTCGAGCCAGCTCTGCTCCCGGAGTGCCACCACGGTCGCTTCGTTCTCCTCGAGAAACTCGATCAGGCGCTCCTCGCGGGTCTCGCCGATGCGGGCCTCCGGCGGCGGCGGATCGATGTAGTGCGCGTTGATCTGGAATGGCACCAGGTTGAAGGCGGCAAAGCTCGGCGGTTGCACGATCGGCATGTCGTTGGTCGTCCGGATGGTCGGGCACGCGACGTTGGCGCCGGCGCTCGCGCCGAAATAGGGAATCCCGCCGTCGATCGCGGCACGAACCGGGTCGATCAGCGACAGTCGATGGAGCGCGCTGACCAGCCGGAAGCTGTTGCCGCCGGTGACGAAGATCGCCTCGGCGCCGGCGATGGCCGCGGCGGGATCGGCTCCGGTGTGCACCCCGGCGATCTCGATACCGTGTGGGGCAAGCCACTCGGCGAACCAGGCCGTCGCGCGGTCGTGATCGCTCTGCGCGTACGGAATCATCACCGCTCGGCGCGCCCCGCGAAGGTGGTCGATCACCGCCGGGCGCGCGGACGCCGCGTCACCCCCGGCGTGGAGCAGCAGACGCCTGTGCATGGTCGGCGGATCCTCCTCAAAGCGGATGTCGTGTCCGGCAGCTCCAGAGGATAGACTCGACACGCAAGCCGGCCAGACGGTCGCGGACGTACACCGTCCGAGGAAAGTCCGGGCTCCGCAGAGCAGGGCGCTGGGTAACGCCCAGTCGGGGTGACCCGAAGGAGAGTGCCACAGAAATGACACAGCCCCGGACCTGTCCGGGGCAACGGTGAAATGGTGGGGTAAGAGCCCACCGGCGGCCGGGTGACCGGCCGGCCAGGTAAACCCCGCCCGGAGCAAGGCCGAACAGAGACCGAGCGCTTCGGCGCTCAGGAGTTGCTCGCTTCCCGCGTCTCAGGTGGGCCGCTCGAGGCGCCGGGCAACCGGCGTCCCAGATGGATGACCGTCCCTCATCCGCCGCGCGGAGGAGGACAGAACCCGGCTTATCGGCCGGCTTGCACTCCCCTCACGACCCCAGCAGGGTCGCCAGCGTCGAATCGCCGTCGGTCAGGAGCCCCGCCGCCGGCAGGCGCAGGAGCAGATCGCGCCAACCTGGTTCGCGCGACGTGATGTCGGCGAGCAGCTCGCGTGCCTCATCCGCTCGCCCGGCGCCGGCCATGAGAATCGCCGCCCAGAAGGTCGCCTCGTCGTTGCCGGCAAGCAGCGTGCGCGCCCGCTCGTAAGCCTCGAGACTCCCAATCATGTCACCGGCGTTCTCGCGCTGCTCGGCGACCTCCATCTGCTCGTAGCCGCGGTGCACCGACAGCAGGCGGCGCAGCTCGCCAAGCGGATCCGGCGCATCGTCCACGCGCAGGTCGACGATGCGATCCTGCCATGGTTGGCCAGAAGCCGTTGCCTTGACGATCAGCATCGCCGCCGACTGACGCCCGCGAATGTCGCCACCCGCGGCCTCGGCGGCGTCGAGCGCGGCCATCAAACGGTCGGCGAGATCGCCGTCCGACACCTGGTACGCGTCGAGCATCGCCGGCCACACCCCGGGACCGCGCATCATGTTCGCCTGACACGAGACCCCGCCGGCGGTCACGTGCCCGGCAGCCTCGATGCACTGGTCACCGGTGTGCGCAGCGACCCGTCCACCGGCGTCGACAAACGCGACCTGGCGGCGGCTCTGATCGGCGTCCGCGCCGGTCAGCGCCGCGAGCGCGGTCACCGGGTCGACGCCGAGACGCAGGAGGGCGAGCCCGCGGGGTCCGTAGGCAGGTTCGGCAAACGACTGGGTGGCGATCGCACCGACACCGGATTCCGCCCAGGTCACCCCCGAGCCCACCGAGAACCAGTGGGACTGCACCGCAACGCCGAGGTCTCCGGTCTGCGGGTCCCGAGCCACTATCGAATATGTCATCGCGCACCACCTCCGCCGGCGCGGCCGGCCATGATCCGCTGCGTCTCCTCCACGGCGAGGCTGTCGACGCGTTCGTTCCCCGGATTGCCACTGTGACCGCGCACGTGCTCGAATCGCACCCGGCTGTCGATGAGCGGATCGATGGTCGGGTAGAGGTCGAGATTCTTCTTGCGCTTCCACGACCCGGTGAGCCAGTTGATGACGCCGAGGCTGTCGGTGCGCACCACGATCCGCCACGCGGGATCGTCACCGATGCGCGCGCGAATGCGCAGCAGCGCTTCGCGGACCGCCTTCAACTCCTCGCGATTGTTGGTGGTCTCGAGGCCACCACCGGCGGCTTCGTCGATGGCGCCGTCGGGCCACTCGATCCGGTATGCCCATGCGCCGGCACCCGGGTTTCCGGAGCAGGCGCCGTCGGTGTAGGCGATCACGGTCGCGGTCACGGGGCGAGGATCCGATCGCAGTTCGCGCACTGCGTGAGACCGGTCCCGGTGCGCACCGCACGGCGTTCCTCGTTCGACACCGGCATGTGGCACCCCGCGCAGAACTCCCCCGCAAGTCCGGTAACCGCAGGGCGACGGTGAGCGGCGATTCGCGCATACAGCGAGAGATCGCCGGGGTCCACCTCGGCGCGGAGCGCATCGCGCTCGGCGGTGAGGACAACGCGCTCGGCCATCAGGGATGCGAGGCGTGCGCGCATCGGTTCCATCGCGCTGCTTCGTTGCGATTCACGCGCGGCCACGCCGGCGGATGCGCTCTTCAGGTTCGCGAGCGACAGATCCACCTGCTCCATGCGTTCGAGAGCGTCGTCCTCAGCGGTGGACAGTCTCGCACGCATCGCCTCCAGCTCGCGCTGCATCTCCATGAGCTCGGCGGGGTTGCGCACCGTGCCTCCGTACAAACGGCGGTCCAGCTCGCGGATGCGCGCCTGCAGCGAGGCCGCCTCGAGCTCCGCGAGCCTCGCACCGGCGCCGAGCGTCCGGTGTTCCTCGTGCGCCGCGGCCTCGGCGGCACGCAGGCGATCGAGCTCGGGATCACCCCGGAGCGAGGCTTCGAGCGCGGCGATGTCGGAGGTGAGCGTCGCGATCCGATCGTCGATCTGCTGAAGGCTGAGCAGCGATGACGCACGGCTCACGCGACCACCTCGTGCGAGACCCGAGCGAGCTGCTCCAATGCGCGCCCCGCGGCTCCGGAGTCGATCGACCGGCCGGCGACGGCGACGCCATCGAGAAGGGTCGTCACGTGGTCGGCCGCGACCAGAACCGCCGCGGCGTTGAGCAGCACGACGTCACGACGCGGTCCACGCTCACCGTCGAGAACTGACCGGATGGTTGTGGCATTGGCCGCGGCATCACCGCCGCGCACGGCGTCGAGCGGGGCCGCCTCGAGCCCGACATCGCGCGGGTCGAGGACGAAATCGCGCACGCCTTCGAGCGTCACCTCGTAGCATCGCGCGCTCCCGGCAACACCAAGCTCGTCAACGCCGTCAGGGCCCGTGAAGACGAGCGCGTGGACGTGTCCCAATCGATGCAGCACCTCGGCCATCATCGGCGCAAGCCTCGCGTTCGAAACACCCAGGGACTGACGGCGAACCCGAGCGGGATTCGCGAGTGGGCCGAGCACGTTGAAAACCGTCCGGATGCCGAGCTCGCGACGAACGCCGGCGACGTGGCGCAACGCCGGGTGAAAGTCGGGAGCGAACAGGAAGCCGATCCCGGCTTCTTCCACGCAGCGGCGAACGCCCTGCGGCGAGAGGGAGATCACGACGCCGAGTGCTTCGAGCACGTCTGCGCTGCCACACCGTGATGACGCCGCGCGGTTGCCATGCTTCGCGACCGGGCATCCGGCGCCCGCCGCAACCAGCGCCGCGGCGGTCGAGATGTTGAACGTCCCCGCACCGTCCCCACCGGTGCCGCAGGTGTCCACCGCATCGACCTGCAGTGGGACCGGTGTGGCATGGGCTCGCATCGACTCGACCATGCCCGCGAGCTCATCGACCGTCTCGCCCTTGGTGCGCAACGCCGCAACCAGCGCCCCCACCTGGGCTGCTGACGCCTTGCCCTCCATCATCGTGTCCATCACCGCCCGAGCTGTCGGAACATCCAGTGAGCGGCCGGCCACGACCGTCTCGAGCGCCTGTCGCATCACCTCCTCGCCCATGGCGGGCGACGGTAGCACCGAGGCTCGCGAGGGCGATCCATATACTCGAAGTCATGACCGCCCGCACGCTCGCGCCCTTCGACCCTGACGCGGTCCGGCCGTGGCACCTCGGTGATGGCCCTCGGGGCGCGCTGCTGATCCATGGGTTCGCGGGTACCCCGCCCGAGTTGCGCCGCCTCGGCGAGACGCTCGCTGCACACGGATTCACGTGCCACGCACCGGTGCTCCCGGGTCACGGCACAACCCCGCAGGATCTCGAGGGGACGCGCTGGCAGGACTGGGCGGCGAGTGTCGCGGCGGCGTTCGACGATCTCGCCTCCGAGTGCGACGACGTTGTGGTTGCCGGCCAGTCGATGGGTGCGACGCTCGCGCTCCACCTCGCCGCGCGCGATCTGCGCGTCCGCGCGGTCGCGTCGCTTGCGGCGCCGATCTGGTTGAGCGGGCCGCTTGCGCCGTTGCTGCCGGTGATCAAACGGGTGGTGCGCTGGCACCGCGCGGGCGACGACGTCGACCTCTGGCACCCCGACGCGGTCGAGGAGCTGTACAGCTACGGCCTCCGTCCCACGCGGAGCATCGACGAGCTCCGCCGCCTGTGCGCCGCAGTCCGCAAGGAGCTCGCCGAAATCCGCGCCCCGGTGCTGGTCCTGCATGGCGAACGGGATCGATCCATCGATCCGCGCTGCGCGCGAGAGATCGCGCGACGGCTGATCGGCAGCGCTGCGGTGGAGCTGACGATGCTGCCGCGAAGCGGCCACGCGATCTCCGTCGATGTCGACCGCGACACCGTCAATGCCCAGGTTCTGCAGTGGTTCGAGCGCTTCGCACCGGCGGGGCGCGCGACCGCGACCGCGGGACGATGAGTCAGCCGGGATCGCCGCTCGATTCCAGCAGCCGCGCGGCAAGGTCCGGATCGATGACCGGGTTCGGAGGAGGGCCCTCGTCCAGATCGCGATGACGTTTCGACGTATGGCGTTGCGGCGCCTGGACGGTCTCACGCGCTGCGTCATGGATCACGTCACCGCATGCGGCACAACGCAGGACAGCGGCCGACGTTCTCCGGCCGGCGTACTCGCGGTGCGAGAAGCGCAACTCGCCACCACATTTCGCACAGCGTCGTCGAGGCTTTGTCTCAGCAGGCGTTCCGGTGGTCATCGATCCAAGCGTACGGCCTCGACCCGGTGCGCAGGCTGCAGGGTCGCCCGGTGACAACCGCGGCGTCGATCATCGATCGACTCCGCATGGCGGTCCGCGATCCGCGCGAACTGGTGGAGATCGCGCCTGACGGTCTCCGGCCGGCGTCGGTGTTGCTCCTGTGCGATCCGGCGACGCCCGGGGTGCCGCTGCTCTTCGTGCTCCGCTCCGAGGAGCTTCGCCACCACCCCGGTCAGATCGCGTTCCCGGGTGGCGGCACCGAGATGGTCGATGACGGTGTGATCGCGACGGCACTGCGAGAGGCCGAGGAGGAGCTGGGCATCCGACCAGACAGCGTCGAGGTTCTCGGCGTCCTCTCCCCCTTCTCGACGGTGGTATCCGGTCGCTGGCTCACGCCCGTCGTCGGGCTGCAGCGCGGCCCGATCGAGTTGCGAACTGACGACTTCGAGATCGCGGAATGGTTTCGCATCGATATCGCCGACCTCATGACCGCGCCGCACACCGTTCGAGAGGTCGAACGCAACGGCGTGCGCGGGCGGGTGCACTACTACGAGGCGTCGGGTCGCGTCATCTGGGGCGTCACCGGCGCGATCCTGCACGAGCTCCTGGAGCGCCTGGGGAGGACCGACTGACGATCAGCTCGCCGTAGCGACGATCTTTTGATCCTGCGCCAATGCGACCGCCGCGGCGAACGCTGCATCGACCGGACCCGCGGAGTTGACCACCAGAACCACAACAATGACATCGCCGTCCTGAAACGCGATGCCGACCTGACTGTAGCCGGTCGATGCCTTGCCCGCGAACTCATCGGCCTGACAGCCGAGCGTTGCCGGCGACGATGTGCTCGTGAGCGTCGCAAACTGCGCCTTCACCGCATCGCGCAACTGCGGATAGTCCGCGCCCGCCGCCTGTGTCGAGGTGTCGAGCACGACGTCATCCTCGACGCGATAGGTGTTGCCGGTATTTGCAAATCCACGTTGATCGGTATTCGCTGTCTTGTTCATCTCACCGTCGCTGATCTGTTCCAGCGGCGGTCCACCGGCGGGAAGATCGCTGACAGTGAGCGCGAGCCTGATGACTGGAGACGTCGCGGAGGTGACCTGAGGATTGGCACAGACGGAGGGCGACGCCGATACCGACGGGAGCCCGGCGGCGGGGTCCGATGTTGTGTTTGCGACCGTTGCATCGCCGCCGCATCCGGCAGTCGCGCCCATGACAGCGCAGGCGCCGATCGCCAGTGTTGCACGCGTGATGTAGCTCATTCTCATCGCCCCCTCCCGATCACCGTAGCACACGCTCCCGGGATCAGCGGTATCGCGGATGCACCACAAACGGGTTGGCGCGCATCTCCTCCTCCACCGTGGTCCGCTGCCCGTGCCCGGGGTAGACGACCGTCTCAGGAGGCAGCGTGTAGATGCGCTGCTCGATCGAAAAGACGAGCGCCGGCCATGACCCGCCGGGCAGATCACAGCGACCGACACCCCGGTTGAAGAGCGTATCGCCGGAGAGCAGATCCGGTCCGATCCGGAAGCACACGGATCCGCGCGTGTGACCCGGCGTGTGCACCACCTCGATGTCGAGGCCGTGCCAGCGAAGCATCTCGCCGTCCTTCAGATCCTCCTCGCAGACCACATCGGGAAGGTCGTCGGGAACGCCGGGAAGATAATGCACCGCCTCGAGTTGTTCGCGATCATCCGGATGGATCGCGGCCGCGCATCCGAAGGCGGCCTTGACGGCCGGAACCCCACTCACATGGTCGGGATGACCATGGGTGAGCAGGATCCGATCACAGCGCAATCCACGCTGCTCCAGCAGCGCGAGTGCCTGCGGATGCTGCAATCCAGGGTCGACGATCAGCACATCGGTGGTGTCGCGCCGGCGCAGCACGTAGCAGTTCTGATCGAACGTGGGATCGACGACGATTGCCAGCTCGACGAGGTCGCGGAGCGTGTCGGTCACGACCGAAAGACTAGGCGGGGCCGGCGTTGATCGGGCCTATGACGTCAGCAGCGGTGATCGGGAGCACGAACCCCGCACCCCGACGCTCGCGCCGGCGCGGCGCGTCCGACTCGACCAGGGCGCGGTCGAGCACCTCGCCCACGTTATCGACCGGCACCACCACGATCGCGTCGAGGATCTCCTTGTCGACTTCGTACAGGTCGCGCACGTTCTTGGCGGGCAGGATGAACGTCTTCAACCCGGAGCGATGCGCCGCGAGCAGCTTGTCCTTGACACCGCCGATGGGCAGCACCTTGCCGCGCAAGGTGACTTCGCCGGTCATCGCGAGGTCGCGCCGCACCCGGCGGCCGGACGCCACCGACACCATCGCCGTCGCCATGGTCACTCCTGCCGACGGACCATCCTTGGGGATCGCACCGGCGGGGACGTGCACGTGGATCGCATGGGTGTCAAAGAAATCTCGCGGCGCGCCGTATTCGACCGCATGAACCTTCGCCCACGACAGCGCGGCGCGGGCGGATTCCTCCATGACGCTGCCGAGTTGCCCGGTGAGCACCAGGTCCGGCTTGGTCTCGATCGCGAGCGCCTCGACGGTGATGATGTCGCCGCCGACCTCGCTCACCACGACCCCGGTGACCGCACCGATCTCATCCTGTTCCTGCGCTTCGCCGTAGTCGTGCCGCCGTGGACCGAGAAGGTCGGACAGGTCCTCGGGGCTGATGACCACGGGAGGTGTCGCACCGGCAGCGAGCTTGCGCGGCACCTTGCGCGCGACCTCGGCGATGGTGCGATCGAGTTGACGGACACCGGCTTCGCGCGTGTATCCATGGAGCATCGCAACGATGGTGTCGCGTGGAATCGTCAGCTCATTCGCGTCGAGTGAATGCTGATCGAGCTGTCGGGGAACGAGATGGCGCTCCGCGATCTGGACCTTCTCCTGCTCGGTGTATCCGGTGATGCGGATGATCTCCATCCGGTCGCGAAGCGGAGGGCTGATGGTCTCGGCGATATTCGCGGTGGTGATGAACAGCACCTGCGACAGGTCATACGGGACCTCGAGATAATGATCGCTGAATTCCCAGTTCTGTTCCGGATCGAGCACCTCGAGCAATGCCGCCGACGGATCCCCGCGAAAGTCGGCGCCCACCTTGTCGATCTCGTCGAGCATGATGACCGCGTTGCGCGTCCCGGCCGTGCGCATCGACTGGATGATCCGTCCCGGCAATGCTCCGATGTAGGTGCGACGATGACCTCGAATCTCCGCCTCATCGCGGATTCCGCCAAGGCTCATGCGCACGAACTTGCGGTCGAGCGCACGCGCGATGGACCTTCCCAGCGACGTCTTGCCGACGCCGGGGGGGCCTACAAAGCAGAGGATCGGGGTCTGCAAGGTGCGTCTCTTGGGAGCTGTGTGGAGTGCGGCGGGTCCTGTGGGCGCCGGCATGATTGCGGCGGGTCCTGTCGGAGCGGGGACCCCTCGCCGCTCTCCAGCCGGGTCTGACCCGTCTTGCGTGTCTGGTGCACTGAGTGGCTTGCCCGGCCTGCGATCGGCGCTTCCCCCCGCTCCGCCACCCGCCTCCTGGATTGCATCTTCGCTTGCAACGCCATCCGCCTCCTGGGCGGCGTCTTCGCTGCCAACGCCCGCTTCAGCCGGAGCTGCACGCTCTGACTCTGCCTTCACAGCTTCTGCTGCCGCGAGCTCGGCGATGCTCTTGGCTCGGATGCGTTCGCGGACGGCGAGCCATTCGAGGATGCGGTCCTTGACTTTCGTCAGGCCGTAGTGGTCTTCGTCGAGGATCGCGGCGGCGCGTTCGATGTCGAGCGTTTCGGCAGGTGGGTCGGACCAGGGGAGGTCAAGGAGCCAGTCGACCCAGGTGCGGACCATGCCCATTTCGGGTGAGGCGCTCGGGATCTGCTCGAGGCGATGGACTTCCTTGAGGACGCGCTGCTTGACGTTGTCCGGCATACCGGCTTTTTCCACACGGGCGCTCAGGTCTTCGTCATCCTCGCCGGCGTCGTCAAGCTCGGACAGCTCCTTGCGGATGGCGCGCAACTGCTCGCGAAGGATGTGCTCGCGCTGCGAGTTGTTGATCGTCTTCTGGACGTCCTCGTGAATCTTGGTGCGCAGTTGCGCGACCTCGACTTCGCGCGCGAGCAGCGGGATGAGCTTGCGCAGGCGCGCGATCGTGTCGGTCTCCTGCAGCAGGGCGACACGATCGTCGAATCCGAAATCGGGACACGTGCTGGCGATGTCGGCGATCAACTCGGGCTGGGAGGCGCGGGCCATCGCGACCGCGGTATCGGCGCCGACCTGAGCGCCCGCGTTGACGTATTCGGCGAAGAGCGTGCGGACCGATCCGAAGAGCGCGTCCACCTCCGTCCCTTCGACGGTCTCGATCGGGATCGGCGTGACCGTCGCGATCCAGGCATCACCCGAGGCGTCGAAGGCATCGATGCGCACGCGCTCCTTGCCTTCGACGAGCGCGTGGGCGCCGCCGCCCGGCAGCCGCCGGAATGCGCCGACATGGGCGATGACGGCGATCGTGTGCACGTCGTCGATCGAGGCTTCGTCACGCTCCGCATCGCGCTGGATGGCGAGAACAACCCGCCCGTCTCCGTTGACGGCTGCCTCGAGGGCGGCGACCGAACGAGGCCGGCCGGCCGCAAGCGGCGCAAGTTGCGAAGGAAAGACGACGTTGTCCCGGAGCGGGACCGCCGGGAGCGTCAGCGAGGCGGGTCCGGGAGCGGCCGGAGCGGGGTCGGAGGGCCCCGGTGGCTCGACGTCGGGCATCCGAAGAGAATAGCCGGGCCTTTCCGGCGTCAAACCTCGACGAGGAGCCCCGTCTCCCAATCGCGGCGCCAGGCGGCGGCGTAGTAGGCGGCCGCGCCGGGGTGCTCGATGCGCAGCGCGGCCTCCCAGTTGCCGCCGAGGCCTGATGCGCTCCAATTCGCCGAGGAGACGAGCGCCGAGGCGTCGACGACGATGCCCTTGGCATGGCCCGAGGTGGAGCGAGCCGGGTCCATCCGGCGTATCGGGAACGGCAATGCGGTCAGCGCGTGGGCATCGTTCGGGCCAGGAATGCCGCCGAGCAGGAGTGCGCAGGCGACCCCGCGTGAGCATGCCTCGGTCATCCGATCGAGCAGGTCGCGAACCGGCAGGGCACTGGGATGCGCGTACGGGACCGTCACCAGCACCCGCCGGCGGGCGGCGGTGATCATCGCCCCCAGCGTCTGCCCCACCTCCGTTCCTCCAATGACCAGGCGAAGCCGGCGCGGCGCCATGCACAGGATCCTCGGCGCAACCTGGGGCATCGGCGTGCCGATCGGCGGCGCCACCCGCTGCGGAGCCGCCTCCCAGGCCTGAGGGGGCGCGGTCGACCTGGTCCAGTGAGCACGGAACGCCTCGGCGGCGGCGCGATGCAGCCGCCCCGACCCGGCTGCGGTCACCCACCACTCGCGCGTCCCCGCGAGCAGTGAGCCGCCCGGATGGAACCGACGGTGGCGCTCTCTCGGCGCGTCCCGCCAGATGAGGTTTCCGGTACCGACAGCCACCGTGGAGTCCACGATCAGCAGCTTTCCGTGTGCCGAGTCCGCTCCCAGCCCGGCCACGCGACACTCCCCGCCGGCGGCGATCAGGGCCCGCGCGGTTGCGCCATTGCCGTCAGAGATATGCGCGTCGAGCACCAGGCGGACGCGCAGCCCCCGCTCGGCCGCCCGGACCAGCGCCCACCGGTACGAAGGCCCGACCTCGTAGATCGCCGCGTCGATGCTGCGACGCGCACCGCGCAGGACCTGCATGAGCACCGTGCCGGCTGCGTCCGGACCGAGCGCGCACGTGATCACGGTCACCGCCCCACCGGCGCGCTGATATGGACAGACGGCACACCAGAACGCTAGATGCCGAACACACCCTCACGACGCACGATGATGGCTCAGCCCCGGGCGCCGGCCCGCGCCTATGCGGTCGCGGGTCCGACTCTCGCGGAGAGCTTCTGCAACTCCACGTGATGCTCCTTCACGTGCGCGACGACGTTGTCGAGCACCGTGTCCTGCGCCTGGAGATGCGCCTGCAGTTGCAGGCATTCGCTGAGGATCGCCTCGGCATCCTTGTACGTCTGCTCGGACCGCTTGTCAGCTGCTTTGCCCTGGATGTTCTGCCCCACGATGATGATCGGCAGTAATACCAATTGGATGAACGTTTGCGCGATCCAGGCCACGATCACGATCGCCTGCCCGCTGGAGATCGCCGATGGCAGCGAGATCAGCGCGATCAAGGTGAAGATGTAGGCGCACCACATGGTCCCGACCACCGCGGTGATGATCAGCGCGACCTTGCCGTTGACTCCAACGCGCCCGTCGTCGACCTTCACAGGCTTGTCGTGCTTGCGCTGAGCGATGCGCGGATGCGGAATGTGCGTGAACAGCTCCTCCACCCTGGGAATCGGCGTGGGCGGCATGGGTTGGTCTGTCATCGTCAGGTCTCCTCGCGGAGGGCACTCGGAGGTGGGCGCCCGATTGCCGGAATCGTGAATGATGCCCGCGGTTTTGAGTGCAGCCGGGCCGCCGCGGGTCAGGCTCGGCGTCGCACCATCGCCGGCGGACGCGAGCGGCGCAGGCTCCATGCCGGTTGTCGCTCGACGAACTCGTACATCGCAGCGGGGCGTCCAGGACCACCTTTGGCGAGCGAGCCGGTCGCTCGCACCAGCCCGGACTGCTCCAGCTCGCGCCGGAAGTTCGACGGTTCGTAGGTCACGCCGCTGATGGCTTCGAATACGTGTCTGGCCTGGGGCATGGTGAAACGCTCCGGGAGCAGCCCGACGGCGATGTTCGACCACCAGAGCTTCCCGCGCAACCGCTCAACCGCGTCGACGACGATGCGCGCGTGGTCGAACCCCAACGGCGGGAGCGCGTCGACCGGTTCCCACCTCGCGCTGGACTCGTCGGCCCGGAGCACCGCCGCATCGATGAGGGCCAGGTACGCGACCGTTGGAATCCAGCCTCGCGGATCGCGCTCCGGGTCGCCGTACGTCTCCAGCTGTTCGAGGTACACGGCACCGACCCCGGTCTTCTCGGTGAGCTTGCGCTGGGCGGTCTCCTCGGGCCGCTCGCTCGGGCTCATGAAGCCACCGGGGAGCACCCACGTCCCGGCGAACGGCGCCTCTGCGCGCCGCACCAGCAGCACGTGGAGCCGCCCCGACAGTGGCGCCAGCACGACCGGGACGGCGTAGACGCCCGCGGGAGCCGGAAATCCCGACGAGTTGACGGCGGTCATGGCGGCGGCGCCGCCGGAATCTGCACCTGGTCGCATCGCGATTGATTGTGGCGACGCGCTAGGCTGCACGTCGATGGAGAGCGGGAACATCAGCACCGCGGAAGGCTTCCGCACCGCCTACGCCGAGGTCTTCTCGAACGTCGGCGAGCTGGCTGAAGCGCTCGACGATGAGCGATCGATGCGCGCGACCGGGTGCCCCGGCTGGACGGTGCGCGACCATGTCGCCCACATCACCGATCTCGAAAGCATCCTGGTCGGACGGGCGCGCGCCGCTCACATCGTGCCCGACGGCCTCCCGTACATTCGAAGCAAACCCGGGGTGTTCATGGAGGTCGGTGTCGACGCCCGGCGTGGCGTCCCCCTCGCGGACCTGATCGCCGAGTATCGCGACGTCACGGCGGAGCGGATGGCCCGTCTCGCGACCCTCGAGGACTCGCAGCTCAAAGACATGGGCCGTGGACTCTTCGGTGAGGCCAGGATGCGTTCGCTGCTCGCCATCCGGGTGTTCGATCTCTGGGCTCACGAGCAGGACATCCGCCGCGCGCTCCATGAGCCCGGTGGCCTTGACGGTATCGCCGCGGCGCACAGCCGTGAGCGGATGCTGATGGGCGTGGGCAATCGAACCCAGGAGCATGTCGGCCCGCCCGCCGCAACGGTGATCGTCTTCGACGTCACCGGTCCCGGTGGCGCCCTGCGCTCGATCACGTTCGACGGCGAGCAAGGGCGCTCCGCAGCGACCGTTCCCGCGGAGCCGGCCTCGACGCTGCGGCTCGACCTGCCCACACTGACGGTGCTCGCCTGCGGGCGATCCGATGACCCCGGCGCGCGCTCGCGAGTTCTCGTCGAAGGTGACCAGAACCTGGCACGCGGCGTGCTCGAGGACATGGCGGTCACGCCGTGAACATGCGGATCGTCGCGACAGCCTTCGCGTGCACCGTGATGCTGGCGGGTTGCGGGCTGCAGCAGGAGCTCTCATCCGTGCCGAGCCTGGGCAACGGGCCGACCGGCCCGGCGACGCCGATCACCGCCCCGACCCTGTCGGGGCTGCCGTTCGTCTGGTCGTCGACGCGCGGGCACGTCGTGGTCATCGACTTCTGGGGATCGTGGTGCAGCCCGTGCAACGCCGAGCAACCGGACCTCAACAGACTCGGGGCGCAATGGGCGCCGAAAGGCGTGCTGTTCCTCGGTGTGGACGAGCAGGAATCCAGCGCCAACGGGGCCGCTTACGAACAGCACTACAACGTCCCCTACCCGAGCGTCAACGACGCCAGCGAGGTCATCGCCTCGGAGTACAACGTGATCGACCCGCCGACGGTGATCATCGTCGACTCCAAGGGCAATATCGTCGATCGATTCCTCGGGACCCTGTCCGGCGTGAGCGCCGATCTGACCCGGCTCACCTGATGGCCCAGGTCACCGTCTACGGCGCCCCGTGGTGCCCCGACTGCAAGCGCGCGAAGCGCTTCCTGGCCGAGCAGCGCGTCGCCTACGACTGGGTCGATATCGACGAGGACGCCGCCGGCCTGGAACACGTCGAGGAGCTCCAGAAGGGCGGGCGCACGATTCCGACGATCGTCTTCGACGCGACGGACGTGCTCGTCGATCCGACCAACGAGGAGCTCGCGCACAAGCTCGGGCTCACACTCGAGGCCACGCGGACCTGCTACGACCTGGCGATCATCGGCGGCGGCCCGGCGGGTCTCGCCGCCGCCATCTACGCGGCGCGAGAGGGCATCGACTCCGTGGTGGTCGAGCGCAGCGGGCTGGGCGGCCAGGCGGGCGTCACCGAGCGCATCGACAACTACCCGGGGTTCCCAGACGGCATCGGCGGGGCGGACCTGGCCGAGCGCTTCATCGCCCAGGCCCGTCGCTACGAGGTCGAACTCCTCAGCGCGGTGAGCGTCGAGCGCGTCGCCGCCGAGGGCGCGGAGGCGGGTGACCTCTGCCTCCGCCTGGCAAGCGGCCAGGAGATCGAGACGCACGCGGTGCTGATCGCCACCGGATCGTCGTATCGGCGCCTCGGTGTTCCCGGCGAGGACGGCCTGATCGGCGCCGGCGTTCACTTCTGCGCGACCTGCGACGGGCCGTTCTACCGTGGCGCCGAGGAACTTCTGGTCATCGGTGGCGGCAACTCGGCACTCGAGGAGGGCCTGTACCTCCGGAAGTTCGCCAAGCGCATCCGGGTCGTTCAGCGCGAGCCGGAGCTCACCGCCTCACGCCTCCTCCAGCACAAGGTGAACAACGACCCGCAGTTCACGGTGCAACGCAACACCGAGGTCGTCGAGCTCACCGGAAAGAACCGGCTCGAGTCGGTCAGGCTCCGCGACCGCGCCACCGGCGAGGAGCAGGTGGTGACCCCGCGTGCCGCGTTCGTCTTCATCGGTCTCGATCCCAACACCGAATTTCTCCGTGGCAGCGTGGATCTCGATGCCTGGGGGTTCGTCGACACCAAGGGCGGTTTCGCGACCTCCATTCCCGGGGTGTTCGCCGCCGGCGACGTCCGCCGGGGCTCGACCAAGCAGCTGGGATCCGCTGTGGGAGACGGCATCGCTGCGCTGATCGCGATCCGCGAATACCTCCAGGAGCACCACGAGGTCGCCCGACACTCCGAGGACTGAGGGCCTTCTCTTGCCGGCGCAGTGCGTCGTGCTATAGTGCGGTTCGCAATATGGAAATCCGCACACAACCCAAGGACATGGTGGCCCTGACCACTCTCGGCCTGCTCAGCGAGCAGCCCTGCCATCCCTACGAGATCCAGCGCCTGCTCAAGGAGCGCCACAAGGCATACGCGGTGGGCAAGACCCGCACCCTCTACCGGGCCATCGAGGAGCTGGAGGCGGCCGGGTACATCGAGCCGATCGAGACGAGCCGCGAGGGCCGGCGACCGGAGCGAACCGTCTACCGGATCACACCCGAGGGCAGCGAGGAGCTCGAGAACTGGCTGGCCGATCTGCTCTCGACGCCCGTCGATGAGACGCCCGTGTTCCGCGTTGCGGTCGGCCTCCTCGGCTACATCACCCAGGAGCGTGCGGAGGCTGCGCTGGCGAGCCGCATGGTCAGCCTCCGGGTACGGGTGGCCGGCCTCGAGGCCACCCTCAGGATGGCCCAGGACGACCTCGGCCTTCCGAGGCTCGTGCTGCTCGAGCTGGAGCATGCGATCGCCCTCGGCGCAGCCGAGATCGAGTGGATCCGATCGATCACCGCGGACATGCAGTCAGGCGCGCTCATGTGGAACGAGGCGCTGATCAGAGCGCATTTCGAGGCCATGCATGCCGCCGACGCGGAGCGCCGCAATCGACATCGCGACCATCATCTCGCCAAATTGCTCCATCCGCCACGACGCGAGCACACACCGCCTGAGGGGATACGAATTGATTGAGACCCACGATCTGCGCAAGACGTTCAAGTCGCGCAAGGGAGCTGTGGAGGCCGTCGCGGGCGTCGACCTCGACGTCAGGAAGGGCGAGATCTTCGGCTTTCTCGGGCCCAACGGCGCGGGCAAGACGACGATGCTGCGCATGCTGTCGACGCTGCTGCCGCCGACCAACGGCGAGGCAACGGTCGCGGGCTTCGACCTCCTCCACGCCCCGGCCAAGGTGCGCTACGAGATCGGCTACGTGAGCCAGGAGGGCAGCAGCGCGCCGGAGATTCCGGGGCGAGCCGAGCTGGTCATCCAGGGCCGGCTCTACGGCATGACCAAGGCGCGAGCCCAGGAGCGCGCCGCCGAGCTCATCACCGCGCTCGAGCTCGCCGACTGCGCCGACAGAGCGACCAAGACCTATTCGGGCGGGCAGAAACGCCGGCTCGACATCGGGATCGGCCTCATGCACCTGCCCCAACTGCTGTTCCTCGACGAGCCGACCACCGGGCTCGATCCGCAGAGCAGGGCTCGGATGTGGGACGAGGTGCGCAAGCTGCGCGACACTGGAACGACCGTCTTCCTCACGACCCATTACCTCGAGGAAGCCGACGCGCTCTGCGACCGGATCGCCATCATCGATCACGGCAAGATCGTCGCCCTCGGCACACCCGACGAGCTGAAGCGTCAGGTCGCCGGCGACGTGGTCATCGTCGGCACCGACAACGCGAGCGACCGGGTGCTCCAGCTGCTGCGCGGCCAGGCGTTCGTGCGCGAGGCCACCTCGGGAGACGGCGTTGTCCGCCTCTACGTCGACCGCGGCGAGACCGCGATGCCGCAGATCCTGCGCGCGCTCGACGCCGACGGCATCGTGCTCGAGTCGCTATCGCTGACCCGTCCAAGCCTCGACGACGTGTTTCTACGTCAGACCGGGCGTTCGCTGCGCGACGCGGCATAGGAGCGTTTCGCCATGAAATTCCTCAAAGACACGTGGCTGATGTTCCAGCGATATCTCTTCGTGTTCCTGCGCAACCCGGCATGGGTGGCCATCGGCGTGCTCCAGCCGGTTCTCTACCTGGTCCTCTTCGCACCGCTGCTCAAATCGCTCACCGAGACGCGCGGCTTCCCGTCCGGGGGCGCGTACAACGTGTTCGTCCCCGGGCTGCTCATCCAGCTCGGGCTGTTCGGCGCGAGCGGCGTCGGCTTTGGACTGATCGCGGAGCTGCGCGCCGGTGTCATCGAGCGCTTCCGGGTGACGCCGGTGAGCCGGTTCGCACTCCTTCTCGGGCGCGCGCTCCGCGACATCCTGACGCTGGTCGTGCAGTCGATGATCCTGCTGCTGCTGTCGATTCCCTTCGGGCTGCAACCGACGGTGTCAGGCGTGTTCGTCATGCTCGGACTGGTCGCGCTCATCGGTCTCGGCATGTCGTCGCTCGCCTACGCGGCCGCGCTCGCGTTAAAGAGCGAGGATTCCTACGCGCCGCTCATCTTCACGCTCTCGCTGCCGCTGCTGCTGCTCAGCGGCGTGCTGCTCCCCCTGCAGCTCGCACCCCAGTGGCTGCAGCACGTCGCACAGGCGAACCCGCTCTCCTACGCCGTCACCGCAGCCCGCGACGTCTTCAACGGCCACGGCGCAGACCCCGACGTCTTCAAGGGCCTCGCGATCATGGCGGCGCTCGCGGTGGTCGGAGTCCTGGTGGGCGCCCGGCGCTTCAGCCGGGCGATCGCCTGAGGCCGCACTGCGCCTGACGAGGCGAGCATCCAGGAACGGTCAGCCGGTGAGTGCTGGGGCGTCCTCGAAGCACGAGCGGACCACCGCACCGAGTCCCGGCAGGCTGAACGGCTTGGTGATCAGGTGGTTCGCGCCGGCCAGACGAGCCCGCTCGACATCCTTGTCCGAGGAAAGTGACGTGAACACCAGCACCGGCATCGACTGCGTGCCGGGCTGCGAGCGGATGTGCCGGCACACCTCGATACCGTCGATCCCGGGCATCATCACATCGAGGATGGCAAGGTCGAACTCTTCGGTCTCGAGCATCGAGAGCGCCTCGGTCCCATCCGACGCCTCTCGCACCTCGAATCCTTCCATGCTGAGATACAGACCGACCACGTGCAGGAGGCGCGGTTCGTCGTCAGCGAGAAGAATGCGCTGCTGGGTCAAGGGTTGCGGCCTCCCGGGCGCGTGGACAGGTGCGTCATAGCAGTATCGGAGCGCCGGAGCGATCTGATCTCGCCGACCATCGTTCCGTCACCGGGTGGAGACATGTGCCGCCGGACCGCGCGGTGAAGGGCACAGCCGTGCTGGATGATGGGGTGATGGCGGTCACACAGGCCCGGATTGAGCGAGAAGGCTCGACCACCCGTGTCTGAGCCCAAGGCACCGCGCCGCGCCACCCCGCGAATCCTCACCGAACCGCGACGTCCGGCGCGCATCAGAGCATTGCACGCCGCCCCGTGGCTCGCGGTGGGGACGGTCTGCGTCGGCGCCTTCATGGGCCAGCTCGACGCCAGCATCGTGTCCACAGCCCTTCCGGTCATCGGGAAAAACCTACACGGATCCATCGCCAGTGTCGAATGGGTGGTGCTCGTGTACGTGCTCGTCCTCGCGGGGACGGTTGCGGCGGTGGGCAGGATCGCCGATCGGGTCGGTCGGAAGCTGCTCTACACATACGGGTTCGGCATCTTCGTGGCCGGGTCTGCCGCCTGCGCGGTGGCGCCGTCGCTCGGTCTTCTCGTGCTGGCGAGGCTCGTGCAGGCGATCGGCGCCGTGATGCTCCAGGCGAACTCGTTCGCGCTGATCCGCGACGTGCTTCCCCCCTCTCGGCTCGGCACCGGGCTGGGCGTTCAGGGCGCGGCGCAGGCGGCCGGCCTCAGCGTCGGGCCGGCCCTCGGCGGCGTGCTCACCGCGCTCGGTGGCTGGCGTCTGATCTTTCTGGTCAACATCCCGATCGGTCTGATCGGCCTGACGCTGGGATGGTTTCTGCTGCCGAGGAGCACGCAGCACGACCCGGAGAGCCGCATCGATCCCTACGGCACCCTGCTCCTCGCGGCTATCCCGGCGGCGGTTCTCGCAGCCCTGTCCTTCGCCGCCCAATCGGGGACGCCGGTGTGGACGGAGCCCGTGCTCATCGGCCTCACCTGCATCCTGGTTGTCGGCGCGGTGATGCGACAGCGGAGCGCGATCGGGTCGGTGGTCGACGCGGCGTTGATACGCATCCCGCCCTTCGTGGCGGGGGCGATCGCGGCGCTGCTCTCGTACGTGGTCCTCTTCGGCTGCCTCGTCTCCGTGCCGATCTTCCTGGAGCGGTTGGGCCGCATCGGCCCGGTGAAGGCGGGACTCGAGCTCAGCGCGCTTCCCGTGGCACTTATGGTCGTGGCTCCGTTGGGCGGAGCGATCCGAGACCGGATCGGATCCCGCGTGCCGACCGGCGCCGGCATGCTCCTGACGGCCGCCGGAATGGCGCTGCTTGCCGTCCCGGCGAGCCGGGACGATCTGACCGTGGTCGCGCTGGCGGTCGCCGGGGCCGGTCTGGGGCTGTTCGTCGCGGCGAACAACGCGGCGACCATGTTCTCGGCTCCTTTGCAGCGGGCCGGTGCGGCCGGAGGACTGCTGAACATGGCGCGCGGTCTCGGGGCCGCGCTTGGCGTCGCCCTGACATCGCTCGTGATCGCCTCGGGACGAGGGATCGCGTCGGTCGCCGTGCTGCTGGTTGCCGTGGCGCTTCTCGCCGGGGTGATCAGCGTGACCTGGCCGGGATCGGCCGTCCGCGCCCCCTCATCCGCCTGAAGAGTCACCCGCCGGGTACCAGTGCACGGGCCGCTCCTGGTCTCGGCGCGCCCGTCCCGAACTTTCGAGGAGGACCAGGTGCGCGAGCGTCTCGCCCACCGCGGCGCGACGCATGTAGCCGACGATCTGCGACCAGTCTCGGGACCAGCGCATCCGGAGCGTGGTCTCCCAGCAGGTGAGCCCCGGCGTCTCACTGATTGCTTGATGCGTCTCCTCGAGCCGGCGGCGGTGGTGGTCGAGCAGCTCGTCGACACGCGCGTCCAGGCCGCGGAACCGCCATTCGTGCGCCGGCAGCACCTCGTCGACGTCCAGGTCGCGCACCCCGCGCAGCGCATCGAGAAAATCTGCGAGCGGATTGATCGGCTGCTGCACGTGCAGCGCCACGCTCGGACTGATCCTCGGGAGCACGTGGTCACCGCTGAAGAGCAGGCGGCCGTGGCGATCGTGGAAGCAGACATGACCGGGCGAATGGCCGGGCGTGTGCAGGGTGACGAGGTCCCATCCCGGCAGGGGCACCCTCACCCGGTCCTCGAAGAGCACGTCCGGTTCGGTGGCGGCCACGAGCTCGCGGATCCCCATCGAAGCGATGGTCAGCTCCGTCCGTACCTCGTCGGGAACCCCGGCGTCGATGAGCAGGGCATCCATGTTCGCGAGCAGGTCGTCGATACCGAGGCCGTAGCGAGCCGGGATGAGCGCGGCGTCCGCCGGATGCAGCCCGACCCACGCTCCCGAGGCCTCGCGCAGCCGGCCGGCAAGCCCGTAGTGGTCGGGATGGATGTGCGTGATCAGGATCGCCTGGACGTCAGCGGGGGCGTACCCGGCCACCGCCATCCCGGCCACGAGCGTATTCCAGGCCTCATCGGTGCTCCAGCCGGTGTCGATGACCGCGACGCCCGCGTCCAGCTCGAGCAGATAGACGAGGACGTAACGCAGCGGGTTGTTCGGCAGCGGGACGGGAACCGACCAGAGCCCGGGGCGGACACGTTCGACCTCGGGGAGCCCCACCGACTCCCAGGAACGCCGTTGAGCGGTCCCCGTGACCTCGATCCCGGCCATCGACGCCGGCTCAGCGGCCGGCGAGCGGGTTGGCGGCGAGATGTTCGAGGAAGAGGTCGGCGACGTCACCCCAGTGTTCGTCGGGGATCCAGTGTGATCCACCCTCGAGCTCGAGCAGGTGATAGTCGCCGGTGCACTGCTCGGCGGTCAGCTCGGTCGCCTCGCGCGTGAAGACAGGGTCGTGATCGCCCCAGACGTGGAGCACGGGGACCGCGACCCGGGCGGCGTGGGGCCGCTCGGTGCCGAGCGCCCGGTACCAGTTGAGGGCGCCGGTCGCACCGACCTCGCGGAGTGCCGCGACATCGCGGTGCGCATGCGCCGGGCTGAGACCGGTCGCGGTGAGCAGTGACTCGGCGGCGATGCCGCCCCCAGCCTCGATCAGCGATTCAGGGATCAGTGGAAGGCGGAGGACGGGGATGTATGCCATCCGAATTCGCTGCTGCGGTCGCCGGAGCGCCTTTCGAAGCGCACCGCTATGCGGCGTCGAAACCGCGGTCAGCGACGCCACCGCCGCGGGATGGTCACCGGCCAGTGCCCAGGCGACCGACCCGCCCCAGTCGTGCCCGACGAGGTGGAAGCGTTCCCTCCCGAAGGCGTCCGCCATGGCAAGCACGTCCGCGCAGAGCTCCGTGACCGTGTACGCCTCGACACCCTCGGGACGAGCGCCGCGCGAGTAGCCGCGCTGGCTCGGGGCGACCGCTCGATATCCGGCATCGGCCAGAGTGTTCAGCGCGTCGAGCCAGCACGTACCGGTCTGCGGAAAGCCGTGGAGCAGGAGGACGAGCGCACCATCGGCGGGACCTGCCGCGAGCGCGTCGAAGCGCATGCCCCGCGCCGCTATCGTCCTGCGCCTCGCCGCCACGAGGACGAGCGTAGCAGGCGGCCCGAGTGACGTTCCGCTCACGACCTTTCTTGGTGCACCATGCGGCGATGCCCGACGCGCTGTTCACTCCCAACAAGCGCGGCTACGTGCCCAGCGAGCATGCACGCGGGCCGTGGGATCGCGGCGCCATGCACGGCGGCCCGCCGGCAGCGCTCATGGCCGCAGCCATGGAGGCGCTTCGGACCGAGGCGCCCATGGCGTTCGTCCGGATCACCGTTGAGATCTTCCGGCCGGTGCCGCTCCGACCCGTCGAGGTCTCCGCCCGCGTGGAGCGCGAGGGCCGCCGCGTCCAGTTGGTGACCGCAACACTCACCGACGGCAATACCGAACTCTGCCGAGCGACGGCGTGGCGCATGCGCATCGCGGACCTCGACCTCGGCGAGCAGCCGCCGCCTGAGGTGCCATTCGCGGGCCCGGCCGAGTCGACCGCACACGCCCCCGAGAGTGACGACCCCGCGTTTCACCGAACCGGCGTCGAGATGCGCTACGCGCGTGGGTCGTTCATGGAGCCGGGGCCCGCGACCGTGTGGATGCGGCTCGCAATCCCGCTGATCGCGGGTCAGACACCGACGCCGCTGCAGCGCACGCTTGCCGCGGCCGATTTCGGCAACGGCGTCTCGTCGGCGCTGTCGTGGCAACAGTTCATGTTCATCAACACCGATCTGACCGTGTATCTGCACCGTCAGCCCGAGGGCGAATGGATCTGCCTTGACGCGAGCACCGATGTCGACCGCCACGGTGTCGGCGTCGCGCACAGCAGGCTCTACGATGAGCGGGGGCCGATCGGTCGTTCGCTGCAGGGCTTGTTCATCGACCGCCTCCGGGTCACACCGCCGCAGGCGTGAAGACGGGCTATCGGACCCGTCTGCGGACCCACCAAACGGAGAACAGGGCCAGCGCGATCGCGAGGACGATGAAAAGCGCGGACTCGATCCCCTGGAACAACCAGTAGCGGTCGTACGGCTGAAACGTGGCGACGACGTGAATTCCGTTCTGGGTGAGGCATTGCTGCATCGCAGCGGACCCAGGTGCCGAATCAGGAGTGAGATAGGGACAGAGGTGCTGCATCGGGACATAGCTGAGGCTGATTCCGCTGGAGTCACCACCCACGGCGAACCCTGACGCCGTAACGGTGTTCTCGGCGAGAACCCACGCGCCATCGGGTGGACCGGTCTTGGAGCTGAAGCTGAGAGGGTAAGCGGCCGTGACCGCGCGTTGGTAATTTGGGCGCAGCACCAATTCCACTGCCAGCCGCGCAACGGCAAACCCGCAGAGCGTTGCCACCATGGCGACGGTCGTACGCCGCAGCACCACTCCAGCAGCCACACCAAGTGCAACCGCGAACAGTGTGTAGGCAACCGGTACAACCCCGAGTAAGTCAAAGATGCCGTATTTGAAGCGCTGGACGGATGGGTCCCCCACCAGCGGGTCTGCCCACCACCACAATACCGCCGAGAATACGGCCGAAAGAATCACAGCGACTGAACCGACAATGAAGAGCTTGGTGACGGTCCAGCGGCGGCGGGTTACCGACTGTGTCCAGGCCAGCCGGTAGGTCCCCTGCTCGA
Source organism: Candidatus Dormiibacterota bacterium (assembly GCA_049283735.1). GTDB lineage: Bacteria > Chloroflexota > Dormibacteria > Aeolococcales > Aeolococcaceae > Palsa-851. Next base: position 5,795 of record JBAPWO010000138.1, on the reverse strand, counting down.
CTTCGCGCGCAATCAACGGCGCGCCCCAGAAGATTCCGAGCAGTACGGGCAGCAGGAGGAAGAGCGGGATGAGGAACTGCAACGACGAGTATTGGTTTTGGAATTGACTGAACAGCATGGTGCAGTCTCGCGCCGGCGTAGCGGCCAGGCACGTGGCAACACCGAGGGAGTCATAGGTGGAGCGCATTCCCAAGCCGGTGACCACCAGGAAGGCAACCAGCACACCGCAGAGAACCACACCCGCGATGAACTGTGCGCGATGTTGGCGCCACGTCAACCACATCACGACGCATGCGCCTGTGTCATGGCTCGCGGGGCCGGAAGCGCGGTCGCACCCGGACGTGCCAAGTAGGCAAGCACGAGATCTTCCAACGTGACTGGTTCGGATGTCCACTTTGGATCAAGAATCGGTCCATTGGTGCGGACCAGGAGGCTGGTCTGGCGCTCTGAGTCCGTCCTCTCAACAATGGACGCGACACCCGCAATGTCGGGCTCGCGGGAGTCGCAATGGGGGCCCACAAGAACGCGGTGACCGTCCAACAGGGTACCGATCTCTCCCACGACCTGAGTGCGCGACGAGGACAGCACCACAAGGTGGTCGCAGACACGCTCGAGGTCGGCGACCAGGTGGGATGACAGGACGATCGTGATCTTCGAGTCGGCGGCGGTCTCCATCACCACGCGCATGAACTCCCGCCGGGCCAGCGGGTCAAGACTGGCGAGGGGCTCATCAAGCAGCAGGATGTCGGGCTTCTTCCCCAAGGCGAGAGCCAGCGATACCTGCGCTCGCTGCCCGCCAGACAGTTCATGGACCTGCTGATTCAAGGGGATTTGCAGCTTCTCCATCCGCTGCTGGGCCAGTTGCTGGTCCCAGTGGTGGTTCATCTTTTGACCGAAGCGAAGCATTTCGGCGACGGTGAAGGACCCGTAGAGTGGAACGTCCTGCGCGACGAAGCCAATTCGTGAGATCAGCTCCACGTCCCGATCGGGAATCCGGTCAAGAACAGTGATCGTTCCAGCGGTCGGAGCGAGCAATCCGGCAGCGAGTAGGAGCAACGTGGTCTTTCCCGCCCCATTGGGGCCGACAAGTGCAGTGACACTTCCCGAAGGAATCTCCATCGAACAGTCGCGGAGCGCCACACGTTTGCCGTACCGCATTCCGAGCCCGGTCGCGACGATGGCGGTCATGCCACGCTGTCCTCTGTGACATCGCGTATGGCTGCATCGACAAAGGCAAGGACGGCATCGGGACTCAGGCCCGCTTCGAATGCCGATTGCAGCCACCGCTGCAATGATTTTCGAAGCGCAGCCTGCTTGTCGGGAGGCGGACCCTCCAACGAGCGCAGGACGAAGGTCCCCATTCCTGGGCGCCCTTCAACCAGGCCGGCGTGCTCCAGCTCGCGGTATGCCTTCAACACGGTGTTGGGGTTGATGGCGAGCGATCCAACGACCTCTTTCACTGTGGGGAGTTGATCCCCGGGCTCGAGCAGTCCAGACCGCAGGGCGTGGCGTACCTGATGAACCAGCTGCACATAGGTGGCCACGCCCGATTGGGCGTTGAGACGGAAGTGGATCATGGGCCGGTGGTTCCGCTAAGGGTATTTATCTACTTGAATAGATATTAGCAGAAAGAATCAGGCTTGAAGAGTGGGCTAAAAGTTTGAATCGGAACCTATCTGGTCAGCCACACGGGTCCAGAGGCTGCGATCCAGGAAGGGCGCTCAGGGGCCGAGCAGACTCTGCACGCGGGGGTCGTCGCGGATGGGCTCGATGTCCGCATCCTCGAGCGAAAACGTGCGCAGTTCAGGACGCGACCGGAGGGCGGCTCCCAGCAGCGGCAGCGCCTCGTCAGCACGTCCGTTCCGCGCGTAGAAACAGCCGTAGTTGTAGTCGGCGATTGCCTGGTTGTCGGGGAAGAGTTCGGTGTCAAGCGAATATGCCCATCTCGCGGCGTCCTCCGCGCCTGCTTGATCGTCGTGCTCGCCAGCCCAGTACGAGAGGTGCTGGGCCACGTGACCATGACCGTTGCCGGGGATGACACGCCACACCGGGCCAGCGTCACCGGGGCGGTCACGAATCAGATCCTCGTCGGTGCACGCATTCACCGCCTCGATCAGCGCCGCGTAACTGTCGCTTGCGGCAGCACGGACCGTGGCCGCCGAGTCATCGCGATGAGCCTCGTAGATCTCCGCGTTGCGCCTGTCAAGGTCGCTCTCATTGGCTGGTCCGTCGACCGGTTTCCCGAGGCGCACCGCATCGAGGGTACGGGTCGCATGCTCACGCCAGGTACTGAGGTGCGCGACGTTGTCCTTCGCGGTCCAGCGACCGGCCCCGGACGGCGGGTAATCGTCACACAGCGCAAGCAGCGCGGCCTCTCGAGTGGAGGCCGCATCGAGCGTTTGCAGCAGCCGGGTTTTGAGCGAATCGGCGGTCATACCGGCAGCATGATCGCGCCCACCGGCGCGGTGATCCACGGCTCTGCCATCTCCACGAAGCGGCACAGCGCGTTGACGAGTCGCATCTGCTCCGGCGTACGGCAGCGAGCACGAAGCAGTTCGGGCGAGCAGACCAGGATCGAGAGCCCGCGCGCTCGCGACACTGCCACGTTGAGGCGGTTGAGGCTGAACAGGAATTCGAGATTGCGCGGCAGGTCTTCGACGCTCGACGTCGCCATCGAGAAGATGCTGACCGCGGCTTCCTGTCCCTGGAAACGATCGACGGTGCCCACTCTCGCACCCGGCGGTAGCGACTCGACGAGGCACGCGACCTGGGCGTTGTACGGTGCGACGACAACGATGTCGTCGAGCGACAGTGCACGCTCGGATCCTCTGTCGTCCCGCCACGTGGATCGGATGAGCCGGTCGATGACGTCGCCGACACGCCGCGCCTCCGCATCGGAGCGAACCCGGTCGCCTTCGTGCTCTACGAGCGATGTCCGCAGGCCGGTGACCACGGCGCCGTCGATGAGGACCGCCTGCCTCGCGCATCGCGGTTCCGAGCCCAGCCGTCCCTCATAGAAGGAACGCGATACGAAAGCGCTCACGTCGGGATGCATTCGCCAGGTGAGGTCGAGCAGCACGCCGCGGTCGGGAGCGATGGTCACGTCGTCGCCGAGCAGATGGTCGAGCGCGGAAACCCCGACCCCCGGCGGATGGCTCCCCTGGAGCGGTTGGGCGAGCTGTCGCGGATCGCCCACGAGGACGAGATTGCGGGCGGCGCGCGAAACCGCGAGCGTGTCCGCAAGTGACATCTGGCCGGCCTCGTCGACGATGAGCGTGTCGAACCCCGCCTCGAACTCCGGGCGAGAGAAGAGCCACGACGTTCCGCCGACGACGTCGACGGTGCCGTCCACGACCGCGCCCTCGACCATCTCGTTGCTGCGGACAACCTGGATCGCGGCGGTGCCGGTTCCGTCCCCTTTACGGTGCTGCATGCGCACGGTCATGCCAAGCGAAGGGGCCAGCTCCTCGATCTTCGCCAGCAGGGTGCGGATCGCGTTGTGGGTGACGGCGGTGACGCCAACCGGTGTGCGCCCCGTCGCAATGAGCCGGAGTGCCGCCAGCGCGGCCGTGTGCGTCTTCCCGGCTCCGGGCGGACCCTGGACCGGGAGGCATCCACCCTGCAGGCCGAGGACGAGTCGTATCGCAGCCTCGGATGCCGTCTCCCCTGCGCTCCGGAGCGCGCAATCGGTGCCGTCACCCAGGCGCGGTGGCAGCCGGAGCAGCAGGTCGCGTCCGGCGCGATTGGGTCCGCCGGCGTCCGGGCCGTTGGCGGCGACCCAGCGGCCGAGGTCGAGGAGCGCCGCCTCCTGCGCATCGGTCGCGAACGGTGTCGTCGGGATCAGAAAGCGCACCGCTCCTCGCTCGGCCTGGCCGGGAGTGCGCGACAGTGTGATCGCGCCTCGTGCGGAGTCGAGCTCGGTCACCTCCCCGGCGACGGGTGCCCAGCGAGCGTCGGTTTCGGGATCGAGCGGAGTGTCGCCGAGGCCGACGCGGTGTTCCTGGGGTTCGAACCGGTACCGCTCGATGATCCGACGGCCCTCCTCGTGCGCGCCGATCATCTCGAGCGGACCGAGCGCGTACGTGTCGCGCTCGAGCTCCTCCGGGCTCATCGCCAGCTGATCGTAGTGACGCCACCAATTGACCTTGTTCTCGCGCCGGTGATAGGACAGGAGCGGCGCCAGCAACCATCTGGCTCGTTCGGCGTCGGTCTGCAGCTCCGGGTCCGGTGGGACATGATCGGCCAGCGCGGCCGCGACCTCCTGGGTCGCGACGATCTTTGCGCGGAGCGCTTCACCAACGTCGCGCTCGACGACCGCCGGGCGCTCGATGGGAGCGCCACGAAGCGTCTCCTCCTCGATGCGTCGCGCCTCGAGCCAGTCGCGCAATTGCGCGGTCGAGATGCAGTCGCGCTCGTTGTAGATCGCGATCTCGTCGAGGAGCGCGGTGTCCCCATCGCCGCCATCGCGGCGGCTGTTCAGCCAGCGCTCGTACATCACCATGCTTCCCGCTGCGTCCGCGATCGACTCCTCGCGTGCCGGCATGTAGAGCCGCTCGACCTTCTTCAGCGAGTACGAGTCGGTGGACAGCCGCACTCCCTGTCGCACCACGCGATAGAGGTCGACGAGTACCTCGTTGCGGAGCAGGCGGTCGACCTCCTCCTCGCGGGTGCCGTGGCGGCTCATCAGCCGGCGGAGTGCGGTCTTCTCGTACGCGGCGTAGTGGTAGATGTGCATGTCCGGATAACGTTCGAGTTGCGCGATCGCGTGGTCGACGAACCCCTCGAACGCACGTCGCTCGCCGGCATCGTCGTGGCCCCACCACGCTCGATACACGCCGTGCATGTCGACCGCACCGAAGAGGTACTCCAGCGGCACGTCGCGTGCGAGGCCGTCGCCCTCCATGTCGAAGAAGAGATCGCCTGGTGACGGACTCGGAAGCGCACACAGACCATGTCCGACCTCCCGTGCATCGAGCAACTCGTGTCGCGGCGCCCCGTCAGCGTGAGGGCCCGTGTGCTGCAACGCCGCCTGGGCGCGCAGGTCGCCGAAGGAGGTCGGGCTCATACGTGCCGGAGGCTCGACGTCGGCGGAAACCTGGGCGAGGGCGGTCATGGTGGCGATGCCGACGGATTTCAGCGCGAGCACCTGACCCGACCGCATGCGCGCGACCTGGGAAAGATGATCGTCCTGTTTTCGTTGAGCTGCACAGCGCGCGGCGAATCCACACGTGTTGCAGTGCTCGACCGGGTCGGGGTACGTGCTGCCGAGCTCGGCGAGCATCGCCACCTCGAAGTCCCGCTTCACGGCTGCGTGGTACGCGGAGAACTCATCGATCCGATATGCATGCTCGACGCCGTCACCGAGAATCACCTGCATCAGCGCGGGCGGCGTCCCCTGGAGCCGCTCCAGGTGCGCCGAGTACTCACAGAGCTGGAGGATCGCCTCAGAACGCACGCGGCGGGCGAGCTTCGCGTCAGCCGCCTCGTACGCCCACGGCCACCGGGCGCTCGGCGTCTCGACTCGAAGCAGGAAGTCGGCGCGACCCATCCAGCGCCCGTCGAAGAAGGTGGGCTGATAGATGACCTCGAAACCCTGAGCCATCGCCTCGACGGTCTCGGCCTCGAGAGCGCGGAGTTCGCCGGCGGTACTCGCGTAGCGGTCGCGGTCGTCCTCGAACGCCTTGACGGTCAAGCCCCGTGCCCGAAGCGCGTCGAGATAGCGCTGCTCGTGCTCCGCACCGAGATTCGCGAGCACCTCGCTGAGCGCGGTCCGGTCATGTTTGATCGGCTCGCCG
>JBAPWO010000137.1:0-4521 GCA_049283735.1 Candidatus Dormiibacterota bacterium | reverse complement strand
GCGGATTCGTAGTCTGCCGGACTGAGGTTGCCGAGCGTCGTGTGACGGCGCTCACGGTTGTAGAAGCCTTCGATGTACTCGAAGATCGCGCTCCTTGCGGAGGCACGAGTGGGCCAGCTGTGCCGGTCGTGACCGTGGGCGGCGGAGCCGCCGCTCTCACCGGCCTCGTGCTTGTGGCCATGACGCTCAGTGTGGCGGCGATTAGGAAGGACCCGGCTCATCGCTATCGTGCCATCGGCACCCTCATCGGTTTCGCGGCGGCGTTCGTAATCTGCGCGTTAGTGTTGATGGGGGATCAGGACAATCGCGCCATCGGCGCAGAGTGGTTAGTGGTCTCTGCAGTTGCTGCTGCGGTCTATGTCGGCGGCTACGTGCAGGCGGTTCGGACCGGCGAGAACCGTAGTGCGATCCGTGTCAACCGTGTGGTCTTCGGAACGGTTTGCTGCGGTGCCGAGATGACCGGGGCGGCCGGCTTGCGCAAGCGCCGCAGGTTCCAGGTGGTACTCAGGCGCTCAGACCGTCATGGAGGGTCCGCTGGGCTTGGCGTTCAGTGAATTCAGCTGTCGGCGACGTCGGGACAGATGCGGCCCGCCGGGGACCTGACTGATCAAGGACGAGTTGCCCGGGCGGATCGGTCCGGTCTACGCGGCGATCCGCGCGCCACGCTTCATGACGAGGTACGTCGCTGCCGCTCCGACCACTCCGAGCGCACCAAGATAAACAAGCCCACCGGTGGCCGGCCATCCCTGGTAGGGGCTGCCGAATGCGTCGAAGACGGACGGACGATTGGTCCAGTTCGGCCAGCGAAGCAGGCCGGAGATGGTGGTGAGGAAGAAGCAGGCGACGAGCAGCGCGCCAATGACAGCGGTGGACGCCGCGCTGCGGAAAACGGCCACTACGAGCAGGCCGACGCCGCCGACTCCAAAGCCGAAAAGAATCGCGGTCACGAACGTGCGGAGGAGGCCGCCGCCGTTGAGGCTGTATCCACCGATGGCGGCGCCCGTCATGGCGCCGAGCACCAGGGCTCCGGCGAGAGCACCGCTCATCACGACCAGCGACCCGACCCGCTCGGCCACGAAGCGCCGGAGGCCGACCGGCTGAGCGAGGAGCGCTTCGATACGGTGTTGGGACGCATCCCCAACCCAGTGGGCCACCTCGGTAACCATGAAGCCCGCCACGACGACGATGACGAACGTGAGGAGGAACGCGACGTACTGCCCCTCCGTCAGGGACGCGACACTCGCTAACTTCGAGAAGCTGCCGTGGTCGTTCTTGATCAGGTTGAGCGCGGTGGGCACGACGGCGGCCTCGACGGCAGTGAGCGTGAAGATGCCCACGCACCACGATGCCAGCGCGAGGCGCTGCTCCCAGATCCAGCTCAGCCACAGCCAGCGGCGCACGATCCGGCTGCGGTGCACGGTGTAGTCGAGTGCGCGTGTCCGCCGGATCCCTGCGAGCGTTACACCCTCGGCGTCGCGAGCGAGAAAGAGTCGCCAGGCGAGTGTCGTGAGCGTGGCCGCAAGCGCGAGTGCAACGACAAGTGCGGCGATGTCGACAGACGTGCCCGGTACGAGCGTGCGCTCCTGGAGGTAGTAGAAGAATGGGGAGAGGAAGCGCAGGAACGAGGCCGCGCCGAGCGAGTCCGAGATGTTGGCGACGAAGTAGGCAGCCACCAGGTAAACGCTCGCCAACCCCGCGGCGGTGCGCGTGGAGTGGAGGAACTGGGAGACGAGCAGCGCTATGGAGAACGCGACCAATCCCACGGCCCCGACGGCGATGCACTGCCCGAGCGCGGAGGCCCAGAGCTGCTCGCCACTCAGAGAACCACTGAGGCCGGTGCCGACGTAGATGAGCGCCACGACCGCGAGGAGCGCGGCCAGGAACGACAGTACCCGATCACGGAAGATCTCGGTGCGCGATCGCCCCGCCGCGAACCACAGATCGAAGAGGCCCTTGGACTCGGAACCGCGCAGGACCTGCGTGCCCTGCAGGGCGGCGTACAGTGCGACGATCAGTGTGATGCTGCCGAAGACCTTGTAGCTGAGGTAGCCGCCGACCGTGTCGAGCCTCGCGACAGGACCGGTGAGGAAGGCGAACTGCTGCGCGAAGGGCAGCGCCTGGGCCGCGAGCGTCTTCAGCCCGCCGGCGATGGCCTTCGCCGCAGCCACGTACGAAGGCCCGGTGATGGCGACGAGGAGAGCGAGGCCGGCACCGAACGCGATGGCCCCGTTGCGGTGGCTGCGCAGCGCCCAGGGGATGAGGCTACGGCTGCGGGTTGCTGCCATATTCGTTGAGGAAAACCTGCTCGAGGTTCATCTCGGCGGACTCGATGGTGACGATTCCGGCCGGTCGGAGCGCCTCCAGTAAGGGGCCGACGCTGCCGGCTACGTTGCACTGCATGCGGTGGTCGCTGACGTCGATGGCGCTGACACCTGTCACGCGCCGGAGGGAGTGCGCATCGACGGGGTTTGTGACGCGGACCTCGACGTGGTGGATGTTGCTGAGGCGCAGGTCGTTCATGGTGCCGACCTGGCGGAGGCGGCCCTGGTGCACGACAGCGATGCGGTCGCAGATCTCCTGCACCTCGGGGAGCACGTGCGAGGAGAGGAAGACGGTGGCACCGCGATTCTTCGCCTCGGAGAGCAGCTCGCGGAAGGCCTGCTGCATCAGCGGGTCGAGGCCGTTGGTCGGCTCATCCAGGATGTACAGCTGGGCATCGAACATGAAGGCAGCGATCAGCCAGACCTTCTGCTTGTTGCCGTGCGAGTACTCGCGGTAGTGGCGGTGGATGTCGAGGTCGAACCGCCGGGCGAGGGCGGTGATGCGCGCCGGGTCGATGCCGCCACGAAGGTGAGCAAAGAGGTCGAGGATCCGCTCCCCGGTGTGGTTGGGGTATTCCGGCAGTTCACCGGGCACGTATGCGGTCACGCGCTTGACGGCGAGGGAGTCGCGTTGCGTATCCATCCCGAGGATCGCGGCGGTGCCGCGCGTGGGACGGACGAGGTCCATGAGGAGGCGGAGCGTCGTAGTCTTGCCGGCTCCGTTGGGACCGATCAAGCCGAAGGCCTCTCCTTGGCTCACCTCGAGGTCGAGGTCGAAGATGCCGTGGCTTTGGCCGTAGTCCTTCGTAAGCTCGTGGGCTTCGACTGCGACTGTCATGGTCATCAATGTACTGGTGACCTGACGTCATCGCCCAGAGACCTTGGTCGCATCCTCTCGGGCCGAAGTGCCCATCGGTGTCTCAGGTTGGCTTCGATATGGCCGCCACGGTTCGGCCATGTGGAGAACAGCGGCATCAGGGCCATCTGGTGGAGCCCGTCTACATGTGGCCGGCGCTGTGACGTGGTCGACGTCTTCCCCAACCGGCAGGCGCTGCTCCGTCTGGTCGGGGCGGTGGTCGTAGAGCAAACGATGAGTGGGCCGTGGGCCATCGCTCTTTCAGCTCAGAGGTCATTCCAGAGTTCTGAGTTCTGGGCCGTTAGTGATCGAGTCGATAGATGCGCTCGACGATCTTGGCGCCGACTCCTGGCGCGAACGACGTTTCGGAGCTAACCTCAATAAAGCCCGCCCGAGCAAGCACCGACGCCGAGGCGGCATTATGTTCCGCCACGCGACCGTAGAGCGGCCTCGTCTGCTCGACCGCAAGGAATGTCTGGAGCGCCCGCGACGCGAGACCCTGCCCCCACCGCGCCGGTGCGATCCAGTACGTGACCTCCCGTTCTCCCTCCATCGTGAAGCTGCCTACCGTCCCTACGAATTCCCCATCGTCTTCGATGGCTAGCAGCGTGTTTGACGGGTCGCTGCGGACGTGTTCGTAGTGGGCGTCGAACGCGCTACGGTCGGACGGATCCGCCCGCGTAAACGCCGCCATCTGAACCGCTCGAGGATCGCTCTCCCAAGTAAAGAGCGCGTCGAGATCACTGTCTGCGAACGTCCGGAGAGTTATCGCCATAAGCACAGCCCGTCGATCGTGTCCCGGCGCATTCGACGAGCGTAGCATCAGGGGTCATTCCGGAACACTGGCCACCCCAGCGTGCTCCCACCCGATCACCCACAGAATGAGTCCCACCCTTCAACAGGCCGACGTTGCTTCGTTGGTCGAACGTGTCGCTGCGGCGGGCTTCGGTCGACCATGACGACCTAATGCCAGACTGACCCTGCTAATGCCCTCGGTGATTTTCGGTATGTTGAACACGACAGCAGCGGTTGATCCCACGCAACCACGCTGATCATCGACGAATTCCAAAGCGCAGCAACCATCTCATCGGTGTCACCTGCAGCGGATCGCCTCGAGTGAGCATGTGTCGTAGTGACATTTCACCACTCGAGTGCGCAGGCAGCCTGCGCCGCACGATACCTCGATGTCGCGACAGCGGCATGAGGAGCGCTGAACGTCAGTAGATGAACCCTTCGACGTCGGTAAGCGATGAGATCAATCGCTGGTCGACGATCCCCAGGCCGTCGACGTTGGCCTCGTCGACGATGAAGCTGGTCGGGTTCACCACCGACTCCACGTAGGCG
>JBAPWO010000136.1:0-2623 GCA_049283735.1 Candidatus Dormiibacterota bacterium | reverse complement strand
GCCATCCCTTCCATGAGGGAGGCATCGACCCGGTGCCCGACACGTACATCAGCTGGCGCGCGGCCAGGCGCGTGCACCGCGACGCGACCCAGCCGGGGAGCGCCGCATGATCGCCGCCACCACCACCACCTCGTCCGGCTTCAACCCGCTGTCGATCTTCTCGATCCTGCAGTACCCGTTCGCATGGGTGCTGCAGCAGCTGGTGAACTTCTTCACGCAGGTCGGACCGCTCAAGGCGATCGGCGCATTCGGGCTCGCGGTCATCGTGCTCACCATCGGCATTCGCGCCGTGCTCTTCCCGATCTTCGGCTGGCAGCTGCGGACGTCACGCCGTATCCAGGCGGAGCAGCGCCTGGTTGCACCGCAGCTGCAGGAGCTTCGCAAGAAGTACAAGAAAGAGCCGCAGCGGCTGAGCCAGGAGATGAACGCGCTCTACAAGGAGCACGGCATCAGCCCGTTCTCCAGCCTCACCGGCTGCATCCCCGCACTGGTGCAGATGCCCGTGCTGATCGGTCTCTACCAGTCGATCAGGACCGTCACCGCAACACTCGGCGCCGGCGACAAGGGATTCCTGTGGATCCCCGACCTGACCAAGTCCGCGCAGGCGGCTTGCTGCACCGGATCCACCGGCCTCGCCGGTCTGCTGACCCACCCAGCCCTGCTCATCCTGCCCCTGCTCGCGGGCGCGTTCACGTTCGCGCAGTCGCGAATGATGATGCCGCCCACGCGCCCCGACATGACCGACCAGGAACGATCCATGCAGGGTGTCACCAGGCAGATGTCGTTCATCTTCCCGGTCATGATCTTCGTGTTCAGCTTCCTGTTCCCCCAGGGGCTCGCCATCTACTGGGTCACCGGGACCATGTTCATGGTGGCGCAGCAGTATCACCTGCTCGGCTGGAACGGTCTCGTGGTTCCCACGTGGTTCCCCGGTGCGAAGCGGGTCACCGCGCTGACGATTCCGCGCACGCCGGTCAAGACCGGCGCGGGCAAGGCGGGAGGTGGCAAGGGCACCACGGTTTCGGTCAGCACTGGCAAGAACGGCACGCGCAACCGGCCCGCGACGGGGGCCAACGGCGCGACGGCGAAGGCCAATGGGGCGACGCCGGTCGTGGACGACCAGGAACCACCGGTGCGATCGCAGAGCGCGACGGCGCGGTCGCTGGCGCGACCCAACAGGCCGAACAGACGGAGGCGGCGCCGCTGACCGCGGCGTGGTGGGAGAAGAGGTGAGCGAGAGCAGGGCAGCGGTCGAGGTGGAGACCGAAGACGGGGTCGAGGCACGTGGGGCGACCATCGAGGAGGCGGTGAGCAACGCGCTCGCCCAACTCGGCGCGAACCGCGACCAGGTCGAGGTACAGGTGCTGTCGCCGGAGAGCCGGCCGCTGCCGGGAGAGCGGTTGTCCTCTGGTGAACGACGGGTTCGCGTCTACAGGATCGACGAGCACGCATCCAACGCTCGGGCGCTCCTCGAGGAGTTGCTGACGCGCATGGAGGTGCCCTGCAGGGTGAGCGTTCGCCGCGGCACGGGAACAGCCGGCTCGTCAGCCGGTGGCCCGGTGATCCTCGACATCGCCGGGGACGACCTCGGGCTGCTCATCGGGTGGCGTGGCGAGACTCTGCGCTCACTGCAGACGGCAGTCAATCTCATGCTCGGCGAGGAAGGTGTCGAGACTCGCAGGGTGATCCTCGACGTCGAGCGCTACCGCGCCCGGCGCGAGGACCAGGTCCGCGAGCTGGCCCTTCGCCTTGCGCTCCGCGTCAAGCGCACCGGCGAGCCCTATACGCTCGACCCCATGCACGCCTATGAGCGTCGGGTCATTCACATGACCCTCGCCGACGATCCGGACGTGACCACCGAGAGCAGCGGCAGAGAACCGGCGCGTCGCGTGGTCATCAACCCGACCGGTCCAGCCCAGGGCGGTCCTCCGGAGCGCTTCGAAGGAGCCCGCCCGGGCCGGTCAGCCGGGCGGTCGTACTGACCGAATTCGGCGTCGAATCCCTGTCCGGGGGGGCCCGGCTCACGGCTGTCCCGCTGCCCGGTCGCGCGTCCGTCGCGATCGCGTTCATGGTCGCGGTCGGTTCGCGCTACGAAACCGAATCGGAGAGCGGTATCAGCCATTTCGTCGAGCACATGGTGTTCAAGGGTGGCAAGCGATATGCGACCGCCCGCGATATCAGCGAGGCCATCGAGGGCGTCGGCGGTGTCCTCAACGCCGCGACCGATCGCGAGGCGACGGTCTTCTGGACACGTGTCCCCACAGCGAAACTCGGTCTGGCGGTGTCGGTCCTGAGCGACATGCTCCTCAGTCCGGCACTCGACGAGGCCGAGGTCGTCAAGGAACGTCAGGTGGTGATCGAAGAGCTGCGCATGTACCAGGACAATCCGCAGGATTACGTGCAGATCGCGTTCGACGCCTTGATGTGGCCTGACCACCCACTGGGGTGGGATGTCGCCGGGCGTGAGGAGACCGTCCTCTCGTTCACCGACGGCGATTGTCGCACCCACCTCGAGCGGCACGTGCTCCCGTCGACCCTGGTGGTGAGCGTCGCCGGAGGGTTCGAGACGGCCGAGGCCGCGGCGATGATCGACGAGGCGATCGGGCCCTGGGCCGCGGGACAC
>JBAPWO010000135.1:0-23506 GCA_049283735.1 Candidatus Dormiibacterota bacterium | reverse complement strand
GTCCCTGGGGTGATGCCAGGCGCAGGTCGGCGGTGAGGGTTTCGACGGCGCCGTCGACGTCGTCGGACGCGATCGTGACCAGGCCGATGCGTTGCGCCTCGGTGGCGTCGAAGGTCGCGCCGGTGAGGAAGTAGCGCGCCGCGGAGCGCTCGTCGAGGCGGGGCAGCACGGTCACCGAGATGACCGCCGCCGCGAGTCCGAGCCGGACTTCGGTGATCGCGAACGTGCTCCGCTGGCCCGCGACCACGATGTCGCACGCGCCGAGCAGCCCGATGCCGCCGGCTCGCACGTTACCGTCGATGCTGGCAATAACGGGACGAGGCAGCTCGACGATCACGCGCAGCAGGGCGAGCAGGCCGCTCGCGGTGCCGGTCATCGGGCCCGACGATGCCTCGGCGAGGTCTGCGCCCGCGCAGAAGGTGGTCCCGGTATGCGTGAGCACGACCCCGCGGACGTCGCCGTCAGCGCCGGCGGTGCGGATGTGATCGGTGAGCTCGGTGATGAGCCGGCGCGAGAGCGCATTGCGGTTGTGGGGTGAATCGAGCGTGACGGTGGCGATGCCGGCGTCGATGGCGAGATGGACGAGCTCGGTGTCGGTCATGATCGGCAAGGCTACAGGGAGCCCGCCACCGGCGGGATCAATTCCGACCGTCGACCCGCTTGAGGAACTCGTCGAAGAGCGGCACGGTGAACGCAGTGTCTCCGTGCGCGGGGCTGTACAGGATCCCCTTGGCGATCAGCGCCGAACGGCGTGGCGCGACCGACTCGACACGCACACCGAGCGCTGCGGCGATGTCCCCGGAGCGGTGCGGTCCCGGGCCGAGCGATGCCATGGCGACGAGGTACTCCCGTTCTCGAGGCGTGAGCCGGTCGAGGCGAACCCTGAAGAAGTTCTGGTCAAGCTGGTCTTGAACCCGCGGCGCCGCGCGATCGACGTCATCGGCGGTGATCGGGCTCTGCGGCGCCACGTTCCAGACGTGGTAGCCCCACTCCTGCAGGAAGTACGGATACCCGTGCGATCGCTCGACCATGATGTCCAGGGCCGCGTCGTCGATCGATGCGCCGCTCTCCTCGGCCGGCACCGCGAGCGCCTGTCGAGCCTCATCGGCACCGAGCGACCCGATTTCGGGGAAGTCAAACAGGCGCTCCGCGTAGGATTTCGCCTCTCCCGCCAGCCCGCGCAGCTGCGGGAGCCCGGCACCCGTGAGGATCACCGGCAGGTTGAGCTGATTGGTCCGGTGGATGGCGACGATCAACGCGGAGAGCTCCTCGGAGCGCACGTATTGCAGCTCGTCGACGGCGAGCACGATGCCCGTCCCACGGTCCCTCGCCGCCTCGCCACAGGCGACCAGCAGGTCGGTGACGTCGTCCGCGAGGTTCCCGGAATCCGCAAGGCCCCTGAGCGCCTCGACGTCGATCGAGACGCGGGTCCCGTCGGGGAGCTGCAGCGTGAAGGCCTTGAGCACCCGCAGCGCTCGGGTCACGGCCGTCGAGACCACGTTGCTGCTGAGCGGGAGGAGGATCCGGCGGAGCCGCGCCGCCAGCAACGACGGGAAATGACCGTGCTCCGGCGCCTCGATCAGCCCGACCCGGAAGCCCTCCTGCTCTGCGATCTCGGCGAACCGGTTCAGCAGGACGGTCTTGCCCGCCCCTCGCAGTCCGATCATCAGCCGGCTCTTCCCAGGTCGCCCGGCGGCGGCGCGACGGAACGCGATCCCGAAGCGGTTGATGAGGTCGTCGCGCCCGGCCAGTGCAGGAGGCGGCGTCCCGGCGCCTGGGCGGTACGGGTTTGCCAGCTCATCCATGGGATCAACGAAGTTTATCCCGTCTTGATCGCTCTTATCAATGTTTATCTAACTTAGCCCATCGGCGGTAAAGGTCCGAAAACAACCGGTGAAATCGCCGGAATTGGAAGATTCGCGGAGCAACGTCCCAGGGGCGTCCCGGTTCGCGCGGTGATCCAGAGGGCCGACTGACCTAGGCGGGCACTCCAGCGGAAGCTTGATGCCGGTGGCGAAGGCCGTCGAATCCGAGCATCCCGAGGGCTATCCAGACCAGGGCAAACCCGCTGAGCAGCGCGAATGACGTGGTCTCACGGAGGATCAGCACGCCGATGGCGAACTGCATGACCGGGGTGACGTACTGGAGCAGGCCCATGCTGGACAGTGGGAGCCGGGTGGCGGCAGCGGCGAAGAACAGCAGCGGAAGCGCCGTCACCGGCCCCGCCGAGATGAGCAGGATGAGGTGGCCCGGGTTTGCTGCGTGCCCGACGAAGGTTGCGTCCCCGGCGAAGGCGAGGACCGCGAGCACGATCAGCGCCGGAAGGCTGGTCACCGCACCCTCAATGAGCAGGCCCTCCGGCGGCGAGGCTCGCACCCCCTTCTTGAGGAATCCGTAGGTGCCGAACGAGCACGCCAGGGCCAGGGCGATCCACGGCGGCCGGCCGTAGTCGACGCTCAGGACCACGACCGCGACGACGCCGAGTCCCACCGCCGCCCACTGCACCGCGCGAAGCCGCTCGTGAAGGATCACGACTCCGAGCCCGATGGTCACGAGCGGATTGATGAAGTAGCCGAGGCTCGTCTCGATGACATGGCCGTTGTTCACGCCCCAGATGTACACGCCCCAGTTGACCGCGATCGCGATACCCGCAGCGCAGAGGCGCAGCACGGTGCCGCGATCCAACCCGCGCAGGCCGCGGAGCTCGTGCCGAAGGGCGAGCAGAACGGCGATGACGACGAAGCAGAAAACGATGCGACACGAAAGAATCTCGAGGGGTGTCGCGGGCTCGAGCAGCGGCCAGAAAAGCGGAAAGAGCCCCCAGAGCAGGTACGCGCCGAGGCCGTACAGCAGACCGCTCGCAGCCGGGGTTCGTCTCAGGAGCGTACTCGCGCCGGTACCAGCTAGTAGATGAAGGCCTCGACGTCGTGAAGCGACGTGATGTGGCGCTGATCGACGACGCCCAGACCGAGCATGTTCGCCTCATCGACCGTGAAGCTCGTCGAGCCCTGCACGCCGACGACGTACGCCACGTGTCCGAACTGGCTGTAGCCGTTGCCGGGTCCGAACACCACCAGGCTTCCGACCCGCGGCCTCATTCCCTCGGGCCGGCCGGCTGCGCGCGCCGTGTAGGCCCACTCCCAGGCGTTGCCACTCCAGTAGACGTCGCGCAGTGAGGCGACGTACCACGTGCACTGTCCCCATGGATAGTCGTCCATCCGTGGCCCGAACGCGAAGGGCCGCAGCGCATTCCCGTCGACCTGTGCGGCGCCGGCCCCTGCCGCCGCCGCCGCCGCGGCTGCAGCCGCCTCCTGCTCGCGACGTACCTCGACGATCTTCGCGCGCACTCCCTGGAGTTCCCCCAACAGCGTCGCGGCCTTGCCTTTCAGCGACGAGGCCTGCTGACGGAATGCGACCTCCTCGGTCTGCTGCTGCCCGGACAGCGTCTGGAGGCTGGCGACCAGCGCATTCGCGTGCAGCTGATCGAGCTGCTGTTGTTTTTGCAGTCGGTCCAGCTGGTCGCGTTTGCCCTGGATCTGGGTCACCAGCTGCTGGACGCGCGCGCTCACGTGGTCTGCGCTGGTCAGCGCGTCCATTGCGTCGATGAAGCTCTTGCTGTCGACGAGAATTGCGGTGACCGATCCGTCGTCGGTCAGCTCGTAGACGTGCACGAGGATATTGGCAAGATCGGCCTGATCTGCTGTGTATTCACTGCGGACGATCGGCACCTGCGCGCTCGTGCTCGCCAGGTTCTTGTTGGCCTGGTCGAGCTCGAGCTGTGCCTGCGCGAGTTTCCCCTGCGTGTTGGCGATCGCCTGTGACGATGCGAGTGCATTCCCCAGCGCGGCCGAGCTCGCGTTGCTCAGCGATGCGATCGCGCGATTGAGCGCAGCTGCCTGTGCTGAGAGCGCCTGGATCTGCTGCGTGAACTGATCAGCAAGCACAGTCCTTTGACTGAACGGGGAGCCGACCACCAGCAGTGCGATCGCGCCGGCCGAGGCGACGAGAGACACGCGGCGAGCGAGCAACGAGTGCCTCCGTGAGATGAAACCGAACAGGTGAACGGTCCCCGACCGTAACAGGCATCCTCCGAACGGTCAACCCCATTGCGACGGCTTTGTCGTTTGGATCCGACCGAACGCTGCTCGTGTCACTGCAGACGCCCCATTCGCGTCTGCGCGCAGCGCTGGACTGGAGATCGGAATGGACTTGTTTGCGGGACACATCCCCGAGCTGATCATCGTTCTGGTGGTCATCCTCATCATCTGGGGACCGGGCAAGATTCCCGACGCCGGCGCTGCGGTCGGACGCGGCATCCGTGAGTTCCGGAAAGCTTCGGCCGAAACCCGCGAGGCGGTGCGCCGGGCGACGGAGACGGAGTCGCCGGGGGAGCCGCCCGCCTAGGCATCCGCGCAGCCGGTGCGGGCTGCCGAGCATGAACCGGCCTCGCTCCCCGAGGGGCCGCCAGGCTCGAGCGCGAGCTGACAGCTGTGCCGCCGTTCCCCGGTGCTGGCGGCTAGCCGCGGTCGGGTGACATCGCCCCCACCGCTCGGAGGGCCCCCTCGCGGGTCCGGTAGTCGTCAATGCGCAGGATGAGTCCGTCGCGCAGCGTGAAGACCATGAAGATCTCACCGTCGAGGAACGGGATCTCCCGGAAGCGAGGGCCGGCAATGCCGACGATCACGCTCTCGCCGGCCGCCTGCAACTCGAGCCGCTCGATACCGGTCTCGCCGCTGTCGAGGGAGGCGCCGATGCGCTCCAGGACCGCCGGCCGCCCACTGCAGACGAGTTCAGGGCGAACCCCCTGGTGCACGACATCCGGATCGAGACCCGCGGCGATCGCGCCGACATCCTGCCTGCGCCGCGCGTGGAAATGGTCGAAGACCGCCGTCATGGCTGCGTCGCTCATCGGCTTCTCCTTCGTGGTGGTGGGCGCATTGGTGTCGACTAGTATCAAACCCAGGATTTTCCCTGCAAGCGAACAGAAAGGACCGACCGTTCACCATGGTGTGCGATGAACGATGACCGCTGGGCATTTCCCCCCCAGCCACCTGCATGGCCACCCGCGCCCTCGACCACACCGCCCAGGCGCACATCGCCGATCCTTGCGGTGGTTGCCGTATTCGCCGCCACCGGGATCATCGCCGCCGGCATCGGCGTCGGCAGCGTGCTCCTGGTGCGCCATATCCAGGGCACTCAATCGACCTCGGGCTCGCCGACGGCCGTGCCAGGGACGACCGGTAGCGCTGCGGAGGCACGCGCGCTCTACCAGCAGGCAGTGGCGTCGACCCGCGCCTCGCCCGGTTTCCACTACGTGGCCGTGACCGCGGGTGGCGAAGCCCAGACCATCGTGGGTGATGCCGGGCAGTCGGGGGGAAGTCAAGCGATCACCTTCGATTCGAACTACGGTGCCGAGCAGTTCGCGCTGCTGCTCGTCGGCACCACGGTCTATTTCAAGGGCAACGTCCCGGCAATCGAGGATCAACTCGGCGTGTCCGCGGCCTCAGCCACGAGCGTCGAGGGCAAGTGGGTCTCGGTGGTGCGCGGCAACGGTCCGTATACGGTGCTCCAGCCCGGCATCACGGCCGGCAGCCAGGCGACCCTGACCCTGCCGCTGACCCCGGAGTCCAGCGCCAGAGTCACTGACGCCGGAGGTGTCACGGCCACGAGGATCTCCGGAATCGTCCCGGCCACCAACAACCTCCCGGCTGGGACCGGATCGCTCGACATTGCTCCGAGAACCGACCTGCCGATCATCTTTACATCGACGATCTCAGGCGGAACCGTTGTCTTGACATTCACGACCACCTTCAGCGCCTGGGGCACAGCGCCTTCGGTGAGTGCACCCACGGGCGCCATCGCCTGGTCGAGCTTGACGACCGCAGTGCCTTCCGGCGGGTATGGCAGCGGCGGTACCCCGGCGGGGGCGCCGACGCCGACCGCCACACCAGGCGCGATCTAACCAGCGCCGCCGGCCGGCGCCGGCGCCACAATCGAGGCCCATGGTCAGCCTTGGCCGGAAGCGGAGCCGTAGACCTCCTTGTCTAGCGCGGCTGCACGAAGCGTTCGGCGACGAGATCCTCGAGGACGGCTCGGCCGATGTCCGAGGCTTCGGAATCGTCGATGGCGTGTGGATCGAGGTCGGGAAAGAACCGCGCGACCCCAGCGGGATCCTCGTCCGTCAGCCACCGTATGAACGTGCGCCCGAATTCGGCCGCCTTTTCGTCGGTCAACTCATCGATTCGTGCCATCAGCGTCTCCTCGCTTGAAGCCGACGGCGATTGCCGGCCGGCGGCCGGATTATGCCCGTTCGCACCGGTAACGATCGAGGTATGGCCGCCAGGAGCGGGAGGGGGAGAGACGCTCCAGGGGCGGCCACACCCATCAGATCGTGGAGCCCGCGTTCGGCTCCGTCGTACTCGAAGCTGGATCGACGCAGTACGCAAGTGGGCTGGGAGCGCACTCCGTCATGTCTCCGAGAAGTTGAGCTTGAGGGCAGGTCGCCGACCCTGTCAGTCCGCAGGCGCACACAACAAGGGCGCCACCCTCGCGAGTTCGAAGCACGCTCGCTTCCAGCGCGCTAGCGTACGACGCGAGGAGGGGCCCATCGACACGGGAGCCTCTCCCCGGTCAGGATCTCCAGGGGCAACCCTGAGTCTTTGGGTTAGAGGGGCGGGAAGAGCAACGGCGGAAGCAGGCTCAGGTTGGTTGTCGCGGTCGGACCAGCGGGGTCATTGTTCCCGTTGGCGTTGTCGGCGGCGCTGGAGAACGTCTTACCGTCGACGTTGATGTCGTCGATCAGGTGGTAGATGCCGTACGGATCGGCGACCAGGAAGACCGCGAGCGTCGTGTCGCCCGCGAAACACGCTTGCACTGTCGGCCACGTCACGTCGTACACAAACCCGCAGGGGTGCGGGTCCTCCCATGACGTCCCAAGCGCTCAGTGCCGGGTAGATGGGGACCTGGTCCCAAACGTCCTGCCACGACGCTGTGAGGAACTGCGGGCGAAGGTCCGCATACCCATCGAACGCGCCGGTTGCGGTCTGGAACTCGACGACGAGACGCGGCGACCCCAAACTGCCCCCGGTGGTATCAGGGGTTTTCAACCAGAACGATGAGTCCGGGAATGCTGCGGCTGCGATGCCGGTGACATGGTCCGATGGTCAGGTGCTTGTCTCCAGCGCCGCGGCATCGGGCTGCGCGGCCCGCGCAGCGGCCACGGCACGGCGTCGTCTGGCGATGACCGCGAAGGCGGCCGGTGCGGCAGCGGCCAGCGCGAGGTTGCGCATCCAGGATCGGTTCAATCGATGCCCGAGCGCGCTGTCGAGCGATAGTCTGCCGGGGCCCGTGAGCGCCAGCGCCGCGGCGCTCCACCCCAACACTGCTGGGTACTCGAAACCGCCCTTGCCGTTGAAGAAGCCCTTGTCGACGTGCATCGAGGAGGCGACGATCATCGTCCCGGCCACCGCGGCGCCGGCCCCTGGCGTCGCCAGGCCGACCGCCAGGAGCACGCCGCCGCCGGCTTCGCCCAGGCCGGCCGCGATCGCGTTCAGCGTGCCCGGGCGAAAGCCCAGCTTGGTGAACGTTGCGCCCGTCTGTTCCAGGCCGGCGCCGCCGAACCAACCGAACAGCTTCTGCGCGCCGTGGGCGGCGAGTGACCCACCGACCCCCATGCGCAAGGCGAAGAGGCCGAGGTCTCGCGCGCTCAGACTGCGATTCATTGGATCAGTACCTTTCCATCTCGATGCCGACTGCAATATATATGGTATAGCACAAATCATTTCTATCTTGCAAATAGCCGGTAGGAGATGTACTATTGGTCAATGGCCACCTCCAAGGTCGAGACCAGGGCAGTCACGAGATCCGTTGACAACCTGCTGTTGCCCCTGCTTGAGCACCTCGCGCGCGTCGGTCGTCACGCCGGCGAGGCAACGCTGGCGCCCGGGGGGCTTCGCCCCCGTCACCTGATCGCTCTGAGGCTCCTCAGCGAACAGGGACCTGCGAATCAGCAGGGTCTCGCGGACTCGTTGAGCCTGGATCCGAGCAATGTCGTCGGACTGCTCAACGAGTTGGAGGAGCGCGAACTGGTCACGCGCCGCCGCGATCCGGTCGATCGCCGCCGCCACATCGTCGAGCTGTCCGTGCGGGGCGGGAGCGAACTCTGTCTCGCCTACGCCCGGCTGCGCCTGGTCGAGGATGACCTGTTCAGCGCCCTGAGCGCAGAGGAGCGGGCAACGCTCTACGACCTGCTGGTCCGCGCGGTGGGAGTGTCGGTGCCTCCCTGCGACGTTGCCGAGGAACCACCCGCATGTCCGGCCTGAGCGTGCTCGATGCCGGAGCCGAGGAGCAACCCATGGCCACTCCGGACATTGAATTCGGATTGGATTCGTTCGTCTACGTCAGTGTCGACGAATCCGGTCGACAGCTCAGCGGTGATGCGGTTATTCGGAACACCGTCGAGGAGGCGGTCCTCGCCGATGCTGTCGGCATCGACTCGTTCAACATCGCCGAGCACTACCGGCCCGACATGATGGACTCCGCGGCGCACGTGATGCTGGCCGCGATCGCCGGTCGAACCCAGCGCATCCGTCTCGGCACCGCCGTCACGGTGCTCAGCACCCAGGACCCGGTGAGGGTGTACGCCAATTTCGCCACCCTCGACGCGGTGTCGAACGGTCGTGCACAACTCATCGTCGGTCGCGGCTCGCTGACGGAGTCATTCCCGTTGTTCGGATACGACCTCGCCGACTACGAGGAACTCTTCGAGGAGAAACTCGACCTGCTCACTCGCTTGCTGCGCGACCAACCGGTCACCTGGTCCGGCACCTTCCGTTCACCGCTCACCAACCAGTACGTGAGTCCTCCGCTCCCCGAGGGACACCTACCCACATGGGTTGGTGTCGGTGGCAGTCCGCAATCGGTGATCCGCGCTGCCCGCTACGGGCTGCCGCTCATGCTCGCGGTCATCGGCGGGAATCCGAGCCGATTCGCACCGTTGGTCCAACTCTACAAACGCGCGCTCGACAAGTACGGACAC
Source organism: Candidatus Dormiibacterota bacterium (assembly GCA_049283735.1). GTDB lineage: Bacteria > Chloroflexota > Dormibacteria > Aeolococcales > Aeolococcaceae > Palsa-851. The sequence continues at coordinate 14,469 of JBAPWO010000135.1, read as the reverse complement.
GCGCAGCTGCCGATCGGCATGCACTCGCACGGCTACGTTGCCAGGACCGACGCGCAAGCCGCTGAGATCCAGTGGCCGTACTGGGCGGAGATATTCGAGAGTGCGGCGGCCGAGCGGGGATGGGCGCGTCCCACCAGAGAACGCTTTCAGGCGGAGATCGACGATGGTTCGCTGTATCTCGGCTCGCCGGAAACGGTTGCGACCAAGATAGCGGGTGTCATTCGCCAGCTCGGACTCAGCCGGTTCGACTGGGCGTACGCGACTGGGCGAGTACCCCATGAGCAGCGGATGGCGACCATCGAGCTGTACGGACGAGAGGTGATTCCGCGGGTCCGCGAGCTGCTCGCGCATCCTGCAGCGGAGGCGGATGCCATCAGCCTGCCGCCGGCGGTCGCTGGATTCTCCAGTGTCTAGCGGGGAATCGGCCGAGCGGCGCCTCGGCATCGTCGGAGCCGGCAAGGTGGGTACGACCATCGCCCGTGCGGCCGTGGCAGCCGGATACGACGTGGCGATATCGGGATCGGGACCTGCCGAACGCATTGCCCTGATCGTCGACGTGCTCGCTCCCGGCGCTCGCGCGGTGTCGACCGATGAGGTCGTCCGTTTCGCAGACCTCATCATCCTGGCTGTTCCCATGCACCGCTTTCGAGAACTTCCCCGCGATCTCTTTGAGAGCAAGATCCTCGTCGATGCGATGAACTTCTGGGAGGAGATCGACGGTGCCGACGAGGAGCTCGCCAGCGCGCATATGGGCACCAGCGTCGTCGTCCAACAGCACTTCACGTCGGCGCGCGTGGTGAAGAGTCTCAATCACCTGGGCTACTACGAGTTCCAGGAGGGCAGGCGTCCGCGTGGCACGCCGGGCCGCATCGCACTCGGCGCGGCCGGCGATGACCGCGCTGCGGTTGCAGCCGTGATGCAGCTCATCGATCGACTCGGATTCGACGCCGTCGATGCCGGAACACTCGAAGCCGGCGTGGCTCTGGGGCCCGAGGGCACAGTGTTCGGTGTCGCGCACAGTGCCGACGAACTATCGGGTCTCCTCTGGTCCGAGGCGTCGTCCGCCTAGTAGCGCCGCTGTGCCAGTTCAGGGCGCCTCGATGATCGGGAGGAACTCGCGCCAAGGGCCGACCGCCTCGGTGTACTGCTTGGCCATGGTCTTGACGATCTGGCCCAGGTGATTGAGGTCGTGCACCACCCATGTGGCGAGGAGCTGACCGATCGTCACCTCTCCAAACGAGGGGTGGACACCGCGTCGTTGCAGATCCCGGACGTCGATCAACGCCTCGAGCGTCTCGAGATTTGCGGTCCGCACCTCCGCAAACCGATCCAGGAGATCAGCTAGCGTCCAGTCCCTGAATTGCGTAAACCCGGCTTCTCGGTCCACCGGTTCGAAGACGCGTTCAGCGCCATGTTCGAGGATCACGCGCGTCCGATCGATCCAGTCGTGCTCCTCGATGTACGTGAGATGCCCGATCACTTGGTACGGAGACCATGTTTCCGGTCCCTCGTCGCCATGGATCCAGCCGTCGGAGAGGTCCCAGAGCATCGCCCGCGCGATGTCCGGCGTGCGGCGTAATACTTCCTTGCCAGGCTCGAGTGCGAAGTCCATGACCTCCTCCGGGTGGCGACGCCGGTCGCCGGGGCCATGGTAGTCGACCGCCATCGCCGTCGCGGTTCTTCACTACCGGCTCGTCTGTGCCGGCCGCACCTTTGACTGACCGCGCTGTCGCGCTGTCGATTCCTTCTCTCGATCCTTGAGCCGGAGGAATGGGGTCTCCAGGTAGCGGTACGACACCGCAGCCGTTGCCACCGAGAGTGCCGCCGTGGTGACGAGTGTGGCGGGACCAACCACGCCCAGGCGCGTCGCGACCACCGCAAGGCACAGTGGGTGGTACAGGTAGACCCCATAGGAACGTTGACCGATCCAGGTGAGCGGGCGCCAGCCCAGCGTTGCCGTAACCGGGCGCAGTGGGCGAACGGCCAGGGCGATAACGATGGTCGCGGATGCGAGGGCAACGAACGTGTACCCCACACCCTCCATGAACGGCGACGCTTGCTGCCCGAAAGCAAACACGAAGCCAAGTGCAAGCGTCCCAACAAGCGTTGCGACGCCGATGGCGCGCCGGCTCAGCCGCTCGAAAGCACCCATGGATGCTGCTATCGCCACGGCACATCCGATCAGCAGTGAATCCGCGCGAGTGTCAGTTCGAAAGTAAGCGCCCTGCACCCCCATCAGGCGGTGAATGACAACGATCGCGATCATCGCGATGGTTACCCTGAGTGCGAGCCGCCGGCCGCCGACGCGAAGTAAGACGGCGAGCGCGAGCGGCCAGGTCCAGTAGAACTGCTCCTCGATCGAGAGCGTCCATGTGTGAATGAGCAGTCCCGAGTGCACCTGCCCGAACGCGACGACCCAGTTCGCCACGTAGAGGGCGGCGGCGAAGGCCTCGTGGACGGTGTCGCCGGCTGACTTCGGATAGATCAGCTGTGCGACTAGGACGCCGAGCAGCAGCGTGACTGCCAACGCCGGCAGGAGACGTAGCGCACGGCGCATGTAGAAGCGCTGGAAGGAAATTCGGCCGGTCCTCTCGTGCTCAGCCAGGACGATGGAGGTGATCAGGAACCCACTGAGCACGAAGAAGATGTCGACCCCCGCCCAGCCACCGATCAGCATCTGGGGCCAGCTGTGGGAAGCCACGACGGCCAGCACCGCCACGGCGCGAAGCCCGTCGAGGCCTGGTATATGGATGCCTCGCGCGTTCACCAACGTACGATCGCCTGCGAACTCGCGCCGTCTGCAGCGGTCTGGTGGCGACTTTGCAACGCCGGTGTTGCACCCTGCATGTATCAAAATCCGGGCAGCACAGCGGGAAGCGGCCTGATCGGCGGATATTCGATGGGAGGACACGCATGACTGATCACAAGGTGGCAAGCCGAGAGGAGTGGCTGTCTGCTCGCGAGGCGCTGCTCGCGCGCGAGAAGGAGCACACGCGGATGGGTGACGAGCTCGCGAGGCAACGGCGGGAGCTACCGTGGGTACGGGTCGAGAAGGAGTACCGCTTTCAGACCGACAAAGGCATCAGGACGCTCGCCGAGCTGTTCGACGGTCGGTCACAGCTTCTTGTCTACCATTTCATGTTCGGGCCGAGCTACGAAGCGGGCTGCCCGACCTGCTCCTCGAGCGCCGACGCGGTCAACGGCGTTCTTCCGCATCTCAACGCGCGGGACGTGACGATGGTCTACGTCTCGCGCGCTCCGCTCGCGAAGCTCCAGGCCTATGAGCGCCGGATGGGCTGGAGTTTTCCCTGGGTCTCATCGGCCGACAGCGACTTCAATTTCGACTTCGGCGTGTCACGGACAGAGGAACAGACCCGCGAGGGGATCAAGCCGATGATCGAGGCGGGGATGCCGCCAGTCGTGGATCATCTCGCGAGCGCCTCCGGAACGGATGTGGTCGGATACCTGTCCGAGGGCCCGGGCTTCAGCGCTTTCGTCCTCGACGAGGGTGCCGTCTACCACGTCTATTCCACCACGTCCCGTGGGCTGGAGTTCTTGATGGGGTATTACCCAATCCTCGACCGTGCCCCCAACGGTCGCGACGAATTCGACTCGCCTCAACTGTGGCTCCGCCGCCACGACGAATATGAGAGGCGCCAGCGCTCCTCAGCGCTTGATGGCTCGTCCTTCGAACGTGTAGCCAAAAGGCCTCGGCTCGCCTTCGGAGTAATAAGTGTCGAGCTTCTCAACCACGAAGCCTGCTTCCTCGATCAACGCTGGCATGTTCCGGGTGAGGTGACACCCGCCTGCGAGTCGTTTATTCAGCGGTTCGAGCCGGCGCTGCCATCGCTCGACTGGCGGATCGGGGGCGTGCCCATGCTCGACAAAATGCAGGGAACCGCCCGGTTTCAGCACGCGGCGTATCTCTCCGAGTGCCGCGGCGAGGTTGGGGATCGTGCAAAGCGTCCACGTCGACAGCACTGCGTCGCACGCTTCGGATTGGAGCTCGAGGCGTTCGCCGTTGCGGCCCGCCGACACCACCGGGACCGGCGACCGGGCGATCCGCGGTTGAGCAATCCGCATGCACATCGACGACGGCTCAATGGCCAAAAGCCTTGTGACTCCCGACGGGTAAAACGGCACATTGAGTCCGGTGCCGAACCCAATCTCCACGACGTCGCCGAGCAGCCCCGCGCAGACACGAGCGCGCACTGCGCGATTCGCCTTCCGGCCCATTGCCCTATCCTGAAAGCGCGGCAGGAGATGATCCTGATAGACACCCATCCAAAGCCTCCTCGGGGCAACAATAGCGCCGACCGGACAACCTGGGAGCATGATCGACGGCGGTCTCAGGTCCTCGATGAGCTCGCTCACAGACCGAGGCGATGCCCCTTGAGATCGCCGTTGTAGGACTGCAGAATAGATGACTACCATGAGTCAGCGCACAGGGCTGCCGACGGTTCGTTTTGACGCCACGCTGTACACGGTCGACAAACGGACCATTTTGCGCTTGCCTGAGAAAGCGAGCGGGAAACTGCCGTCGCGCGGGCAGGTGGCAGTACAAGGAACGATCAATGGCCATGGCTTCCAGACGGTGTTGGAACCAGATGGCTCGTTTGGCCACTGGATGGTGATTGATGCAAAGCTGCAAAGGACCGCTGCTTTGGCCGCAGGTGACACCGCGACGCTGGAAATCGAGTCGCGCAAAGACTGGCCCGAGCCGAACGTGCCACAGGATCTTGAGAAAGCTCTGGCAACTGCCCCTCAGAAGATCCAAGACCTATGGAGAGACATCACGCCGATGGCGCGCTGGGAATGGGTTCGCTGGGTCAGTGCAACCCAAAACCCGGATACGCGCAGACGACGGGTCGAAGTCAGCATCTCGAAGATGAAAAGCGGGAAGCGACGGCCGTGCTGTTTCAACCTTGCTGCATGCACCGACCCGAACCTGTCAAAGAACGGCAGGCTGATTGAGCCAGCGTGATTGATTGGAATTGACAGGTCGCGGTCGCACGCCCAGCTGTGCAAACCGCCGCACGTAGTCGAGCGCCGAGCGGACACGAGAGACGAGCACTCGCTTCCTTCCACCTCATTATATAAGCGCACCGGGGGCTTGCGGCAAGACCCGGGACCTGCCGCAGAATCGCTGGCCTAGGCCAGAAATCTTCGGAAATGGGAGGCGCGCAATGCGGGTGTTGCCGTCGATGTATCGCTCGCGTGCGGACGTCGATCTGATGGCGAGGCCCGCGGTGCAGTTTCAGATCAACGCTGCGGAGGTGCGAGTTTGAGCGAGCATGCGGTGGTGATCGCCGGAGGCGGTCCGACGGGGATGATGCTGGCGGCCGAGTTGACCTTGGCTGGGACCGACGTGGTCATCGTCGAGCGACGCGCCAGCTTCAAGCTGGAAAGCTCGCGCTCGCGAGGTCTGCACTCGCGCACCATCGAGGTGCTCGATCAGCGTGGCGTCGTCGACCGCTTTCTCGCCGAGGGGAAGACGATGCAGGTGCAGGCGTTCGCTGGGGTCCCGATGGACATCAGCGATTTCCCCACCCGCCACAACTACGGGATGGCGCTGCTGCAGAGCCACTTCGAGCGCATCCTGGCCGGCTGGCTCGACGAGCTGGGCGTTCCCGTCCTGCGCGAACGCGAGGTGACCGGTTTCACGCAGGACGACACCGGCGTCGATGTCGCACTGTCCGACAGCGCGTCGCTGCGGACGAAATTTCTGGTTGGTTGCGACGGCGGCCGCAGCGCTGTGCGCAAGGCGGCCGGCATCGATTTCGCGGGCTGGGATCCAACCACGCGCTGGATCATTGCCGAGGTCGAGATGAAGGAGATGCCGGAATTCGGCCTGCGTGGCGGCGGCGGCATCGGCCCCGCCGAGGAGGGACGCGTCGGGGTCACCCTGATCGAACCGGAGGTGAACGGCACCGATGACCCCACGCTGGAGGATCTCCGCGCAGCGCTCATCCGCGTCGACGGAACCGACCACGGGGCGCACAGCCCGCGCTTTATCTCTCGCTTTACCGATATGACGCGTCAGGCGGTGGCCTATCGCAGCGGGCGCGTGCTGGTTGCGGGAGACGCGGCGCATGTGCACGCCCCGATGGGAGGCCAGGGGTTGAACATCGGCGTGCAGGATGCGGTCAACCTGGGCTGGAAGCTGGCCCAGGTGGTCAGCGGAACATCACCGGTGAGTCTCCTCGACACGTATCAGGCTGAACGCCACCCGGTTGGTGCGCGGGTGCTGCGGAACACCATGGCGCAAAGGGCGCTCGGCGCAGCGGACGACCGGACTGTTGCACTGCGCGACACGGTGATCGAGCTGCTGCGCATGGACGAGCCGCGCAAGCACATCGCCGCCATGATCGCGGGCCTCGACGTTGCGTATGACCTCGGTGAGGGACATCCGCTCTTGGGGCGCCGCATGCCCGACCTGGATCTGGCGACTGTGGATGGCACGGTGCGAGTGTTCTCGTTGTTGCACGACGCCAAGCCGGTGCTGCTCAACCTCGGCGAACCGGGCGGCCTCGACATCACTCCGTGGGCTGACCGCGTCCAGCTGATCGATGCTGAATATGTCGGGCCGTGGGAACTTCCCGTACTTGGCGCGGTCACCGCTCCCACTGCCGCGTTGATCCGGCCCGACGGACATGTCGCCTGGGTGGGGGACGGCACCGATGCGGAACTGCGTGACGCCCTGACGACCTGGTTCGGTCCGCCATGACGCGGGGACGGTGGCAGCCGGCCGCAAGGTCAGCACACGGTTGACTTTTACCATCTGGTAATATAACCTCTTGGTAATGGATGTGAAAGATCCCCTGAGCCGCGCCTTCGCGGCCCTTGCCGACCCCACCCGTAGGGCGATCCTCGAGCGCCTCGCGGCCGGAGAAGCCGGCGTGGTCGAGCTCGCAGATGCCTCCACGCTGACGCAGCCTGCCATCACCAAGCACCTCAAGGTGCTCGAGCGGGCCGGCCTGATCGGCCGCGCCCGCGACGGCCAGCGCCGCCCGGCGCGACTTCAGCTTGAGGGGCTGCTCCCGGTGGACGACTGGCTCCGCCGTGCCCACGCCGAATGGTCCGAACGCCTCGACCGTCTCGAGGCCCATCTTGCCGCCCAAACCGAGTCAACCATCACCGAGGAGAACCCCGATGCCTGAGACCCGCACCGCCGTCGACGTCCGATCTGCGACTCCGAGCAAGCAACTCGTCATCGAGCGCACCCTCAAGGCCTCGCCGGAGCGGGTCTTTGACGCCTTCACAGACCCGGACCAGCTCAAGAAATGGTGGTGGCCCAACGGCTTCACCTGTCCCGCTGCAGAAGTGGACCTTCGCGTCGGCGGTACGTACCGGCTCGCGATGGAGTGGCCGGACTCCATCCCTGACGATGTCCAGTTCTCCCACTACATGGGTGGCGAGTACTACGAGATCGATCGTCCGCATCGCCTGGTCATGAGCGGCCGGGCCGTCAATGACGAGCAGGGGGAGCTGTTCGCGACGCTCATTGAGGTGACCCTTGAGGACCGCGACGGGGGCACCGCGCTCACCATGCGGCAGTCCTACTTCGAGCCGATGCCGCCCGCCGAGGCGATGGCCGGGGCCGAGCAGGGCTGGTCCGAGCAGCTCGACAAGCTCGAGCGGTTGCTCGCGGATTGACACAGAGGGGACCGGTGTGAAGACACACACGCTTGAAACAGCGGAGGCCGCGATCGTCTATGACGTCGAGGGCCCGCTGCCCGCCGCCGACGGCCGCCCGCCACTGTTCATGATCGGGCAGCCGATGGATGCCAGCGGCTTCCGCACGTTGGCGTCGCACTTCCCCGACCGCACCGTGATCACCTATGACCCGCGCGGTCTCGGTCGCAGCGTCCGCAAGGACGGCCGGGTCGACAACGTGCCCACCGTCCAGGCAGGCGATGTGCACGCCGTCATCCGGGCTCTCGACGTCGGCCCGGTCGAGATGTTCGCCAGCAGTGGCGGAGCGGTCACCTCGCTTGCCCTTGTGGAGGCATATCCCAACGATGTCACCGTCCTGGTGGCACACGAGCCGCCGCTCGTGCCGGTGCTTCCCGACGCAGAGGCCGCAGAGCGCGCCATGGCCCAATTCCGAGAGGCATACGCGGCCAAGGGGTCGGGCGCCGGCATGGCGGGGTTCATTGCCATGACGTCCTGGCAGGGAGAGTTCACCGACGAATACTTCGCGCAAGCGGCACCGGATCCCGCCCAGTTCGGGATGCCGAGCGAGGACGACGGCTCCCGGGACAACCCGCTGCTCTCCGACCGTTCCACGGCGGTCAGCAGCTATAGCCCTGACGTCGCAGCGCTGGTGGCCGCGCCGACACGCATCTTAATCGCTGTGGGCGAAGAGTCCGCGGGGACCTTCACCGGACGCACCTCGGCGGCCACAGCCGAACTACTCGGTCAGCAGGCGACAGTCTTCCCGAGCCATCACGCGGGCTTCGCAGGCGGCGAATTCGGTTACGCCGGGCAGCCTGAGGCCTTCGCCCACAAGCTGCGCGACGTCCTGGCCGAGGACGACTGACGCCGGGAGACGAGAACTCGAACTCGCGACATCCAGTTTGAGCCCGGGGTGCACATTGCCGGTCGTGAGCCTGACGGCGGGCAACGTCCCGGGTGCCCCGGCCCCGCCTTCCGGCGTGGCCCAACGTTTGCCGCAGATGCTCGAGAACGCGCGACGACTCTGCGGGTCAGGGGCGCGAATCGTGCCAGGTCCTGATGGCGGGGCCACGCCGGGGAAGCCGCACAATGTGCTGCCGTATGCTCTTCAGGCGCTTGTTGACGTCGGCATGAAGCCAGTGGACGCGCTGCGCGCGGCCACGGTCGTGGCGGCCGGCGCCTGCGGCGTCGCCGACCGCAAGGGCCGGATCGTCGAAGGTTCCAATGCGGACCTTCTCGCGGTGACCGGCAATCCGCTCGCCGACATCGCAGCGGTCCGCGCCGTCGTGCTGGTTATCCGCGGTGGTCACGTCGCGGTGAGTGCGGCAAGTGCGCGCGAATAGGCCATCCCCAGCAGCTCGCCACCGTAAGCGTCCGGTCGGTGCCTGCGCGATGCTCAGCTGCATGGTGCGCATGCGAAATCGGTAGGGCTTTGCGCGGGTCTCCGCGGCAGTCGGGGGTAAGTAGTCGTCTTGTTCCAGAAAATCGAAAGCGCTCCAACCGGAGACCAAATAGACCCATTCAAAGCGGGCGTGGAGCTCCACACTGGAGCTTGTTCGAACCCGGGGCAGCTTGTCCGCGGCCTGACCGAGCTCGAGACCGGCAAGTCCGTCAGGGGCGACTGAACGGTTGGAGCCGTGACGGCGGCTCAGATCTCCCTCTCTTCGAGCTCATACACAACTCGCTGTCCAGATGGCGATTTCATTAAGAGTTGTCGCCACTCCTGACGTCGGACGATATCCCCGATGTTGGTGTGACTGACACCGAACATCGATCCCAACGCTCTGTGAGTCATGCCATCGCGGGCCAGCTTGCGTATCGCGATCACATCAGGGACGGTCAGCTTCGCGTTCCCGTGGAACTCGCCGCCGACCGATCGATGGTTGCGCATCTGTTGCTCGAAGGTGGCCCAGCGACAGTTGCCCGGTTCGTAGTTGCCGTCGTTGTTGATGCGGTCCAACCAGAGCCCACGCGGGCAAGGGCCCATATCGGCGAGGAAGTTCTCAAAACGGTGCCAGCGTTCGCACACGCTGATTCCCCGACCGCCATAGCGTGGCCAGTCGCTGCGCGTTGAACTTTTGCACCGCTGCAGCATGCCGCTCCACGCAATGTAGGTCCGGCTCTTACCTTCGGAAGCGTGCCCGTGGCGCCACTGCACAAAAGCATCAAGCCGCCTTCTGACGGTCAGATCACGGACGACGGTGGAGCGGGAGACGAGACTCGAACTCGCGACATCCAGCTTGGAAGGCTAGCGCTCTACCAACTGAGCTACTCCCGCGTCCCGACCATGGTACCCGCGATCCTGCACAGGCGACGTTACCGCGGTAGGCTCACCGCCGCAATCGGGTGAACCGGAGGGAGCCACATGGGCAAGGTAGCCGAAACGCCGGCGCCGCCTTCCACGTGGCTGAGCACCCACCTCCGCCGCGGAATCCTCGCCGAGCGAGGCTCGGGCCTGACCGTGAGCCTGATGCTCATCCCCGCGATCCTCGGGACCAACCTCCTCTACGAGTCACTCAACCACGGTCCCTACCGCATCTTCCTGGAGTCGCCGCCGGACCGAGCGCTGCCGGTGGTGCCCATCTTCGCCATTCCCTACGTCTCGCTGATTCCGTTCATCGTCGTCAGCCTCATCGCGTTCCTCTTCCTTCGCGTGCGCGTCTACCGGTCCGCTGCGCTGACGATGATCATCGTGTGGTTCATCAGCTACGCCTTCTACTTCTTCCTGCAGTCGTACATCGCACGGCCGCAGATCACCGGCACCGACCCGTTCTCGGGAATGATCCGAAGCATCTACGCGTCCGATCAGCCCTACAACGACTTCCCGAGCCTGCACACATCGCTGTCGACGATCATCGCCGTGCACTGGTGGCGCGTCGACCGGCGGTTCGGCGTCCCAGCCGCAATCTGGACGGGGCTGATCGTCGCGTCGACCGTTCTCGTGAAACAGCACTACGTTGCCGACGTGGCCGGCGGCCTCGTGCTTGCGGGGATGACCTCAGTCCTGGTGATGCGCGTGACCCGAGCTGCATGATGCCTGCATTCCCCACGTAAGGTACGATGCAGTCGACCGATCCACACGACCACCCGAGGGCAACAGACATGACACTTGCGATTGCGCCTGCAGCGCCCCCCTCTGATGTCGTGCCCGGCGGCTCCGCCGCCTGATCGTCCGCTGATTCCGCGCCACACGCCGGCGCGGTCTGCACACGGGGCTCCGGGCTCTCAATGCAGCATGGAGTTCCCACTTGTCTCATGACCTTCACCGTCTCACCGCGCTGGGGTGGAACGGCTCGCTCGAAACGGTATTCGCTGAGGCCACTCGCGACGGCCGCCGTGGCCTCGTCATCCGCGTCGACGGAGGTGTGGTGACGGTTCTGACCGACGCCGGCCAGCAGCGCATTCCGCTGGCGGCAGCCTTGTCCGGCGTCCCCGACGACGGCGGCATCACCACCGGCGACTGGCTCGTCATCGAAGGCGGCGTCGCCGTGCATCTGCTCCCGCGACGGAGCGTGTTGATGCGTCGCGCTGCCGGGATCGCGACCGCGGGTCAGGCGGTTGCGGCCAACATCGACCTCGTCTTCATCACCATCGCACTCGGCGCTCCACTGAGGCTGCGGCGCATTGAACGGGCGCTCGCCATGGCATGGTCCAGCGGAGCGGCACCGGTCGTGCTGCTCACCAAATCGGACCTGAGCGCCGATGTCGACGCCGATCTTCGCGCCGCACGTTCGGTCGCCGGAGGCACCGAGGTCATCGCGATCAGCGCATCCGGCGCGGGGCTCGCGCGACTGCGCGAGGTACTGCTCGAAGGCCTGGTCGCAGTCCTGGTCGGTCCCAGCGGTACCGGTAAGTCGACGCTGGTGAACCGCCTGTCCGGTAGCGAGACGCTGGCCACCGGCGAGGTGCGCGCGGACGGCAAAGGCCGGCACACGACCACGCGCCGGGAGCTGATCGAGCTCCCGGGGGGCGGGCTCATCATCGACACGCCAGGCACACGGGAGCTCGGTCTGTGGGACGCCGGCGCGGGTATCGACGAGGTGTTCGGCGACCTCACCGAGGTCGCAGCGCACTGCCGCTTCCGCAACTGCAAGCACGAAAAGGAACCCGGCTGCGCGGTGCGTGACGCCGCCGCCGGCGACCCGACCGTGCTCGCGCGCCTCGAGTCGAAGCGCAAGCTCGAACGCGAGCAGGAGCGCCTCGACAGTGCCCGCGACCTTCGGGCGAAGGCCGAGCAGCGTCGCGAGCTGCGCCGTCGGGCGCGCGCGATGCGGCACCGGTCACCATGACGTCGCGAGGCGAGGGTCCAGTCGCCGGTTGTAAAGGCGACTAACGCGCGGCGGTGACGTTCGCGGGTCCGCCGAAGCGCTCTTCCATGTCTGCCACCCATGCGGCGAGCGTGCTGCGGTCCCCGATTCTCGGAAACAGGGGGTCGCCCGTCTCGAAGCTTCGACCGGCGCGAAGCGTCAGCAGTGCCTCGCGAGCCGGACCCGGCCAGGCACGCTCGCCCGCGTCGAGGCCGAGAGCCGCCGCGAGGCGGTCGCAGCCGAAGGGGACGAACGGAGTCGACACGATCGCCTCGATGCGCGCGACGTTGATGGCGGTGCGCAGGATGCACGCGACCCGCGCCATGTCGGTCTCGTGCCAGGGCGCGCACCGATCGAGGTACTGATTCCCGAGCGTCCAGAGACTGCGCAGGGCAAACGCGGCGGGCCGGAAGCGCATCGCATCCATGTCCCCCGCATACGTCGCCAGCGCCGCGTCGACCGAGGCGGCGAGCTCCGCCTCCTCCGGACCCGGCTCGCCGCCGTCCGGAACGGTCATCCCGAAGAGCTTCTCGGTCAACTTGAGCGTGCGCTGGACGAAGTTGCCGAAGATGCCGGCCAGGTCTTTGTTAACAGTGAGCGCGAAGCTCTCCCAGGTGAACTCGGCGTCGTCCGACTCCGGCGCCGAGGCGAGCAGCGCATACCGCCAGTAGTCGGCGGGAAGCAACTCGATGGCGGCGTCCATGAACACGCCGCGGTGCTGGCTCGTTGAGAACTTGCCGCCGTAATAGGTGAGGTAGTTGAACCCCTTGACGTAGTCCACGAGCTTCCAGGGCTCACCCGACCCCATGATGGTGATCGGGAAGTTGATGGTGTGAAAGGGGATGTTGTCCTTGCCCATGAATTGCGCATAGTGGACATCGCTCGCGTTGAACCACCACGACCGCCAATCGCGGGTCCCAGGATCCAGCTCAGCCCATTCCTTGGTGGCGCCGATGTACTCGATCGGCGCGTCGAACCACACGTAAAACACCTTGTCTTCGAATCCGGGCCAACCCACGGGGATGCCCCACTTGAGATCGCGGGTGATGCTGCGATCCTCGAGGCCGACATTGAGCCAGTTGCGCGCGACCGATGAGACCAGAATCGGCCAGTCGCTGTGTGAGTCGACCCACTCGCGAACCCGGTCCGCCATCAGAGACTGGCGGATGAAAAGGTGACGTGTGGCGCGGACCTCGAGCCTCGTGCTCCCTGAGATCGTTGACCGCGGGTTGATGAGGTCCGATGGCTCGAGAAGGCGGGCGCAGTTCTCGCACTGATCCCCGTTGGCTCGCTCGTACCCGCAGTGCGGGCAGGTCCCGACGATGTAGCGGTCGGGGAGGAACCGTCCGTCGTCGATGGAGTACACCTGGTCGGTGACCCGCTCCTCGATCATGCCGTTGACACGAAGCTGCTCGGCGAAGTGCCTCGTGAGCTCCGCATTCTGGGGCGACGAGCTGCGCCCGAAATGGTCGAACGACAATCCAAAGCGGCGCGCGAGATCAGCCTGGATCGCATGCTGCTGGGCGCAATAGTCCTCGACGCTGAGCCCTGCCTCTGCGGCGGCGAGCTCCGCCGGCGTCCCGTGCTCGTCGGTCGCGCAGATCAAGAGCACGTCGTGCCCGCGGAGCCGCTGGTAGCGGGCATACACGTCCGCGGGGAGCATCGATCCGACCAGCGTGCCGAGGTGCTTGACGCCGTTGATATACGGCAAGGCGCTCGTGATGAGATGGCGACCCATCGCCGCATCCTACAAGGGGTACGAGCGGCGCCCCCCTCTCGGAGCGTCGCCGGACTCAGCGTAGGGGCATGCGAGGCGTTTGGAGCGTTCATCAGACCGATCTTTGCGGCCCGTTGCAGCGCCACCACCATCGACACCGGGGCGTCTGACGTCGTTGCCGATCCGTTGCCCCCCGGCTGACCCTGTGAGCTGCTGGTACGCTGCGGCTATGCGAGCTCCGGGCCTCCGGTGAAGGGGCTCATCCTCAGCGGCGGCAAGGGGACGCGGCTGCGGCCGATCACCCACACCGGCGCGAAGCAACTCATCCCCGTTGCCAACCGGCCGATTCTCTTCTACGCAATCGATGCGCTGACCCGGGCCGGGATCCATGACATCGGGATCATCGTCGGGGACACCGCGGACGAGGTGCGCGCCGCGGTCGGTGACGGGTCGAAGTTCGACGCCGAGATCACCTTCATCGCCCAGGAGGCGCCGCTCGGTCTCGCCCACGCGGTGGGCATCGCTCGCGACTTTCTCGCCGGGGACAGTTTCGTCATGTACCTCGGCGACAACCTGATCGCCCAGGGGATCGGCACGCTCGTCGACGAGTTCCAGCGCTCCGAGGCCGACACCATGATCCTGCTGGCCCGGGTCCCCGAGCCGCAGCGCTTCGGGGTCGCGGAGCTCGAGGACGGACGGGTGATCTCGCTGGTGGAGAAGCCGTCGGTGCCCCGCGCAGACCTGGCGCTGGTCGGCGTTTACCTGTTC
>JBAPWO010000134.1:0-1648 GCA_049283735.1 Candidatus Dormiibacterota bacterium | reverse complement strand
CTGGAATGCGGTTGAATACCACGAGATTGTTCCGTACGAGAAGATCGTTTCCTTAATGTACTTTTCCGACTCGAAGGGAAACAAGATCGAGCCTGCGCAATTAGGAATAGAACATGAGGCTATAGACGGTGCGTACGACGTGACCATCTTTGAGGATCTCGGAAACGGCCAGACGAAACTTACCTTCATTGGAAATGAACCCATGGAGAGCGCGAAAAATAGCGGTCAAATGGAGGGCTGGAACCAGATACTCGATAAACTTGCTGCGGTTATTGCGGGGCTGGTACAGGCGAAATAGGAAGTTGACCTTTTGACGATCGTCATGCGCGAGATCGTGAACGCAAAGCCAACGCAGGTCCATCCCGGCAATCCCAGCCAGGGGTGGCTGCGGGGGCTTTGTTTAAGCGCGCTCTCGTCACCTGGCCGAATCGTAGCCTTGCCGGAGTGATCTCGGCTCAACTGCCGCTTTGAGGCCAACGCGCTCATCGAGCAAGGATTTGAGCCGGCATCGGACACATTAGTCGTGGGAAACGCGTTAGTAGTGACCGATCAATCGCTGGAGAGAAGCCGACTAATCGGGAGTTGACCGGGCACGCACATCGGACTCTGGAATTTGAGAATAGAAGCCGAGACAACTATTGTCCGGACGGCGATGATTTATTCATCGCGTCAAACGCTGCGAGCGCCTCTTCTGGCCGGGCGCGGACCACGAAATCTTCCGTAAGATTCACCCAGCGCACCTTCCCCGACGGGTCGATAAGGAATTCCGCTGGTCGCGAGATGTCTGCACCGTCGCGCCGGCCGTGAAGGTGCACCAGATCCCACCTGCGGATCACGTCCTCCTGTGCATCCGAAAGAATCGGAAACGTGTAGCCTTGCGACCGACGCAGGTTTTCGGAATCCTCGGGAGAATCCACACTGATGGCCATCACTCGAATTTTCCTTGCATCGAATTCCGGCAGCGCCTTCTCGAAACTCCGTAACTCGGAGTTGCAGAACGGTCACCAATATCCACGGTAGAAAATCAAAATCACGCCGGCTGCCTTGGCCGCGCTCGTCGCGGCGCGGGTTGTACTCTCTGGAGTGAACGGAGAATTCAAGGCACCTGTTAAACTCACCGGGTGGTTGTGCGAATCCGGCAGCGTGAAATCTGGCGCCGTCTGGCCCACCTGCGGCGCGCCGTGCGAAGCGGGTAGCACATGCCGCGCGCCGATAAAAATGCCGTAGAGGAAAAATCCGCTGAATGCCAACGCTAACACCGCGAGGACACTGCCAGAAATTTTGCCGCGAAACAGGTCCGAACGCCGGAATGCGCGCACAAGCCCCAAGGCGAGCAGCACCAATCCGAGCGCGATCATCGGCAGGTTCGCCCACGGAAAATCGCGAAGCGCCGGGAAGCGAACGAAAAACAGCGGATAGCTAATCACTCCCAGGAAAACCAGCGACGCGCCGGTCCACACTGCCCAGTTCCAGTTTCGTTTCATCGCTAACGCCTCTCCCCGCTCCACTCCAAGTACGACTTCCAATCTGCCTGCCCGGGAACGCGGATTTGAAACTTGTGCCCCTGAGTCTAGCCGAAAATGCTATTTCGTGAGAAGTGCGGTCGAGTGCTGCCACTCGTGTTTGCGTTCTTCGAGGGAACGGAAGA
>JBAPWO010000133.1:0-4548 GCA_049283735.1 Candidatus Dormiibacterota bacterium | reverse complement strand
GAGCGGCACCGCAAGCTCGTGCCAACCGGTGCCGAGCGCACCGTGTGGGGTATGGGAGACGGATCGACCCTCCGCGTCGTCGACACTCCGCTCGGCCGGATTGGCGGCCTGATCTGCTGGGAGAACTACATGCCCTTGGCGCGCTTCCACATGTATGCGCAGGGTGTCGACATCTGGCTCGCCCCGACGCTCGCGTCAGGCGATCGCTGGGTCGCGACGCTCCGCCACATCGCGCGCGAGAATCGCATGTTCGTCGTGGGCGTCAACCCCGTGCTACACGCCGATCAAATACCAGCGGACTTCCCGCAGCGTGAACTCCTTGTCAGCGCGGATTATCGGGCGGCGAACGGCGACTGGATTGAGCCGGGCAACACGGCGATCGTGGGACCCAACGCCGACCTGATCGCCGGTCCGGTCCGTGAGCGGGAAGAAACGCTGATCGCCGACCTCGATCTCGGCGAGGTTCTGTCCGCACGCCGCCATATGGACCCGGTCGGCCACTACCACCGCCCCGACGTGTTCCGCCTCTACGTCGATACGGCCCCACGACCGGTTGTTGTTGAAACACCAGTGTCGACGTGGGAGCCTTAGCCGGCAAAGCCGACGGCCAAATGACCGAAGGAACAGATGAACTGCGCAGAAAGGTGAGCCACACCCCGAGGGGAGCGTGTCAGCGCGGACTGCGCAAAGTTTCGGCAAGCAAAGGCTGGCGGGAATCTTCGCCGATCGGGGCCGGCTCGGAGACGATCTGGATGGGAGAAGCCCACGTTTCCCGGGCTCGCAGTCCGTGTATCACTATCACAGTGAGTCCGAGATCGCTATTTACGTGGTGCTGGCCGCGCAGTGTTGCGATCTTGGACGATTGCGTGAATGCGGAGATGTCGTTGTCCTCGTAGAGGCGAATGAGCTCCGAAGGGTATCCGCGCCGGAAGCAGATCGGTCTGCAGTCCGCGTCTTGCCGAGCGGAGCCTAAGCCCGCCCCCGCGCGATCCTTTGGGATTCGCGCGTAGATGGCCGCGGTACCACGAGGCTGACCGCCATTGTGCTCGCCACTCGACGCGGCGGTCACCAGGCACCCAACCGACCGATCTCCGCTCGGCGTGGACCAGCGCGGCACCCCGTCGGCGTCGAGCCGAGCCGGAGTTTGACGGCCTCGATCGGCCAGGCAGCGGTCGCTGCCAAGCCCGAGATGGAGGCGAAGGCCATCAGGAGTCTGGTTGTGGTCGCGGCCACAGGCGATCGCGAGCCACAACGAGGAGCACGAGGGCTATCCGCAAGCCGCCAGTTGCGGGCGATAACAGATCCCCGGGCCAGGAGGGTGCCCTCGCCACCGCCGCGCTCGATTGAGCTGATTCGGCCTCGTGCCCTGAGCGACGTCCACCCTGGGAGCCGGCGACAGAGTCGGCAACTTGCTCGACCGGAACGATGTCGGGCAGGCGTTCCACACGAAACGACCCATCCTCTGACGAGCGTCAAGCGCGCAGGTCGCGCGGATCAAAGGCGTTGATCGCCAAATCGAGTCCGTCGGGCATCTTGCGGGGACCGTTTTCCAAGTTCGCGCGGCTGATTCTGAATGCGGCAGTCGGGTGACGGCGCGAGGTGATCGGAGTATCGCCGTGGCTGCCGACCGGATCCGTCCCGGTGGGAGAATGGGTGCGGTGTCTGGTCATATCCGATTCGGTTACAAAGTCTCGGCGGAGCAGTTCGGTCCTTCGGACTTGCTCGATTTCACGGTTGTGGCGGAGCAGTGCGGCTTCGACACCGCCGCGATCAGCGATCACTTTCAACCCTGGCGGCACACCGCTGGGCACGCGCCGTTCTCCCTGGCGTGGCTTGGCGCGGCCGGCCAGGCGACCAGCCGCATCGCGCTCGGCACCAGTGTCCTCACTCCGACCTTCCGATATCACCCCGCGATCGTGGCCCAGGCAATGGCCACCCTCGGCGCGATGTTCCCCGGTCGGATCTGGCTTGGGGTGGGGACCGGCGAATCGATGAACGAGGCGCCCCTCGACACCGACTGGCCGGACACGAAGGAACGGTTCGCGAGGCTCAAGGAAGCCGTCGCGCTCATCCAGACGCTGTGGACGAGCGATCGCGTGACGTTCGAAGGCACCTACTACCGGACCCGGAAGGGGACCATCTACGACCGTCCCGACACGCCCATCCCCATCTACATCGCTGCCGCGGGGGCGTCAGCCGCACGGCTCGCGGGCCGCGTTGCCGACGGACTCATCTGCACCAGCGGCAAAGGCATGGAGCTGTACTCCGAGACGCTGCTTCCGGCGGTGGCCGAGGGCGCACGGGCCGCGGACCGAGACCCGGCCCAGGTCGAGCTGACCATTGAGATGAAGGTCTCGTTCGACGCCGACCGCGACAGGGCTCGAGAGGACACGCGCAACTGGGCGGCGCTGGCGCTGTCTCCCGAGGAGAAGACCGGCGTCGAGGATGCGGTCGAGATGGAGCGCCTTGCGGACGCCCTGTCCACCGACAGAGCAGCGAGCCGGTGGATCGTGTCGTCAGATCCGGATGAGCATGTGGAACGGATCCGTCCGTACCTCGACCTTGGCTTCACCCATCTCATCTTTCACGCGCCCGGCGCCGATCAGCGCCGCTTTCTTCAGCTCTACGCGACCGACGTGCTCCCGCGCCTCCGCGGTCTCACCGCGGGACGTGGGTGAGGGTCCGCGCCGCCTCTAACCCTGTACCGTCAGTCCGCCGCGATTCATCGCGCCTTCGCGGGTGCTGATCACGACTCGATCCGCGGCATCGACCGCCGCCAGCACCGGCGAGAGCTGCGCCTGACCGTTACGGCGATAGGTTGCGAGCATAACCCGCGGATTGCTGCGCAAGAACTCGAGCGCGGCATCGTGAGCCATCGGCCGACTCTAAGGTGTGGAGCAGCGAGGCTGCCAGGCGTCGCTCACCGTCTGCGCCCTCCATGACGATGTCATCAACGACCGCGCACATCCCCAGTGCACAGATGGCCTCGAGCATCGGCGAGTCGATGCGGTCGATCACGATGCAGGCGGCAGCCCCCACGTAGCGGCGTACCACGCCCAGCGCGGTCGCATCCTCGCCCGTCTGGCGGAGCATCTCCACAGTCGGTCCATGGAGCGACCGGCCGCCGACCACCGGCGAGACAACGGTTACCCGATCACGGTTGAGCGTGTCGCCGAGAACCGCAAGGATGGGGTCGACGCCGAGCAGTGGACTCGAGGGTCCGATGATCACCGCCTCGGCGCTGGTCACCGCCGTGACGGCTTCCGGCGAGGGGCGGGCCGAATCGATCCCGGCGAGGCGCATCCCTCGCACGACTGGAGCGCACCGTTCTCCCACGAACCATTCCTGCATGCTGAGCTCACCGGCATCGGTCTGGATGCGCGTGCGCACCGGGTCGTCGCTCATCGGGACGACGCTTACCCCGATCCCGAAGCTCCAGCCAGATGCGCCACCGTTTCGGTCACGCGCAGACCGGTGCGCAACAACGCCGCCCGCAGCAGGTGGACGCCGATGTCCCGGTTCCCGACTTGGAACCAGATCTGCTCACCAAGGCTGCCCAGCATCGCCTGCGCATGAAACGTGTCGTCCTGCACGCCGAATCCGTGGCGTCGATGAAGACTCCGCTGAGCCGGTAGAGGATAGCGTCGACATCGGGGCTCACCAGGAGGCCTCAGAACTCCTCGTCGTCGGCGGTGTTGGCGACGACGGACAGGTCTTCCACGGGAAGCATTCCGGCGAGGCCCGTCGCCAGCCGCGCTCGCCCCGGTTCCGCCCGAAAGCAGTGCAACTCTCACCGGAAGAGGTCGAGCTCCGAGGGCCGTACCAGCTGAAGACCGCTCCCCAGCAGGCCATCGAGCTCGTCGAGCCCGTGGACGACGACCACGGGCACGCGGCGGGTCTTGCCCATCAACAGCTCGGCGGCAGCCGCCAGCTCGTCGGCGACTACCGTTGCCTGCAGCGGCATGCCGAAGTCGTCGGGGCGGCCGCGATAGTCGAGCAGCGCCGGAATGCCCGCCACCCCGAGCGCCACATTGACGAGCCCCATCCGCCACGCCCGCCCGAAGGTGTCGCTCACGACCACACCGGCGCGCACCCCGGCAAGTGACTCGATCCGCTCATGGAGAGCGAGCGCACTTGCGTCGCAATCGATCGGCAGCAGGCAGACATCGTCTGCACCGACGACGTTCGACCGATCGACCCCCGCATTGGCGCACACAAATCCCTGCCGTGTCTCGACGATCAGGACGCGGTCATCGCGCACCACACGGACCGTCTCGTCGAGGACAACCTGGACCATGCGCGCATCGGCATCGAGCTTGTGCGCCAGGGCGATCGCCCGCTCGGACGGCGTCACGTCAGTAAGCGCGCGGATTCGCCCTTCGGCTTTGGAAACCACCTTCTGGGCAACCACGATCACATCGCCGCTGCGAAGACTCTCTGCATGTTCAACGATGAGCGCCGCGAGGTCATCTCCTGGACAAATCTCCGGGAGGCCTTCGATACCACGAAGTTCGAGGTTCACCCTGTGGGCTCGAGCCGCCGCCAGGC
>JBAPWO010000132.1:0-7008 GCA_049283735.1 Candidatus Dormiibacterota bacterium | reverse complement strand
CAGAGGAGCACGCTTTGACCGTCACCTTTAGACCCATCACCGAGGCGCTTTCGTCGGAGAGCATCGACCTGCTCATCGAGTCGGCGCTCGCCGAGGACGTCGGAGCTGGCGATGTCACGACCCAGGCAGTCATTCCCGCCGACATGACCTGTCGGGGCAAGATCGTTTGCAAGCAGGACGGTGTCATCGCCGGGCTGAGCATCGCGCAGCGCGTGTTCCAGCGTGTGGACGAACGCATCCAGTTCGACGCCAAAACCAAGGATGGGGAGAAGGTCCAGGCGGATCAGATCGTCGCGCGGCTCTTCGGTCCCGCCCGCGGGATGATGACCGCCGAGCGTGTCGGTCTCAATTTCCTGCAGCACCTGAGCGGGATTGCGACCATGACCGCCCGGTATGTGAAGGCGGTCGACGGCACCAAGGCGAAGATCCTCGACACTCGCAAGACCACCCCGGGACTGCGGGCCATCGAGAAGTACGCGACCCGCATGGGCGGCGCCGTCAACCACCGGATGGGGCTCTACGACGCGGTCCTGATCAAGGACACCCATCTCGCGCTCGTCGGCGGGATCACCCCGGCGTTGCGCGCCGCTCGCAAGGCATACCCGGAGATGGAGATCCACGTCGAGGTGAGCAACCTCCAGGAGCTGGAGCAGGCGCTCGCCGACAAGGCGTCGCACATCCTCCTCGACAACTTCTCCTGCGGTCAGGTGCGCGAAGCGATGCAGTTGATTCGCGGCCGTGCCACCGTCGAGGTCAGCGGCGGCGTCCAGGTGACCAACGCCCGCGCATACGCGCTCGCAGGCGCGGATTTCATCAGCGTCGGTGCGTTGACCCACTCGGCGGTGGCGCTGGACTTTTCAATGAAGGTCACTCGCTACTAGGCACCGCGTCGTGGTTTGCGGGTCCTGTCACCGCGGGGACCCCTCGCCGCCGCGCTTTTGGGCGCGTCGGCGCTTCCCCCCGCGGTGCCACCCGCAGGGTGCGTAGTGCCAGGGCTCGTAGTGCGGGTGGTGCTTCTGGCGTGCGGCGTGTCCAGTGCTCGGTCGCTGCGTAGTCAGGTTCCTTGATGCCGACGTTTGTTGACGGGCCGACCGTTACTTTGCATGCGTTTGCGGTTGCGCATGCTTGGTTGACGCCGGTCGTGATTGGGGTGACGGCTGGGTTTATTTTCCTGTGCCCTATTTGGTTTGTGGTGACCGGGGTGTGGGAGCGGCGGTTGCGGCCGGGGGTTGCGGCGTTGCTGGGGCTGGGGTTGACGCAGTGGGCGGGTCATGAGGTGGGCAAGCTGGTGTACCAGCCTCGGCCGTTTGTGGTGATGCACTTCACGCCGCTGTATCCGCATCCGCCGAACAACTCGTTTCCGTCGACCTTGACGGCGTTTGCTGCGGTGGCGGGCGTCATCGGCGTGCTTGCGTGGCGGCGAAGGGGATTGGTGCTCGCGCTCGGCACCGGGGTGGTAGCGGTCGGCTGTGTCTACGTCGACGTGCATTACGTGAGCGACGTGATCGTTGGCGCAGCGCTCGGCGCTGCGTGCGGAACGGTCACCTGGTGGGTCGTCGGGTTGCCGCCCATGACCCGGGCGCTCAGCGTGGTGGAGCGTCGCATCCCTGGGCGACGCCGTTCTCACGGCGCCGCCGCGACCGACCCGCGTCCTCGGGAAGTCCTCGAATTCCTACAGCAGCGAGCTGACTAGGGCCTCGAGCTGACTCAGTGTCGCGGGCGTCGCCGTCGCGACGGCCGCCACGACGGTCGTCCCCTTGGTCGCGACCACACCCTCGTTGTCCTTGCCACCGCCGAGAGATACGACGAATGACCGAGCCTGATCGCCGACTCCCGACACCGGCTTGTATGCCACCGGGAAATTCACGCTGTACTTCGATATGTAGGAAGCAGGGACGTTCTGGAGCACGGTGATGATCACGTTTTCGGTGGTGGTGTGGTAATTGCACACGATGCCGGTCGCACCGCTTGGGAGCTGGGCTGTGCTGCCGCCGACAACATTGGTGGCATCCGGGAGCGTCGTCCCGAGCGCGGATCCCACCGACGAGCCGCTGGGGCACTGGGCGGCTGCCGTCGCCGCTGTCGCCGTCGGGGCTGCGACGGTTGGGGCGGCCGTGGCGGCGCCTGACGATGATGTCGCGCTTGGGCTTGACCCCCCGCAGGCAGCCAGCGCCGCTGCGAACGTCAACGCCGTCAGCGGAATCCAAAGCGAGGAGCTGCGTGTCACGTGGGGTGCCCTCCGTCTCAACGTCGAGGCGTGAAGCGCTCGACAAACGCACTATGCCCCACTTGCGGGCCGCTGCGCAGGGTCATCAGACTCATCCAATTCGCGCCCGTAGCCCGTTCCCAGGAGGCATTGACGATGGCGGATCACGCTGATCCCTCGGTTGGTCCGCAGAGCTCGAACGAGGAGCCGCAGTCGCATCTGACCCCCACGCCGCATGGCGGCGGATGGCGCATGTTCACGGCGCCGGTGGAGGTCGAGGCGTTCCTGGGTCAAACCTGGGTCAGCGTTTTGGTGGACGGGTTCGACGAGGAAAGCGCGGAGATCTGGGCGCGGTGGCCGCCGGAAGGCCACACCGCCGGAGACGTCCACCATCAGGTGATCGACGCCTCCCACTATCGCGCGCCCGGCGGTGGTTTCCCGACCGCCTGAAGCGCAAAAGAAAAGCCCCACATCCTGCGACGCGGGGCCTTCAGTACGGGAGGCGGTGCCCTTCGGTGACCCTCAGGCTCGACCCTCGTCCGGACTGATGGGCCACCATCATCCCGGGCCGTCCACTCGTCATTTCTGGCTCGTGGACCCGCAACAGGTGACTCTACAGAGGCGTCCGACCGTTTGCAACAACTTTGGCGATGTCCACCGCCGGAGGCCGCAGCGCCATCTCGGTGGCGGGCGATCCGAGCTAGCAAAAATAAAGGCCGGGCAAGTGCCCTTTCGGGTCGCCAGCGAGCGGCGGCCGTCAGGGGAGAGGGGGGACTTTCTGCTTTGCCCGGCCCGAGTTTGAGGGTACCCAGATCCTTGGGCTGTCACTCGGGCCGCGAGCCGGTCGGGAGCATCGGTGAATAAGGGGTAGACACTCCATCTGGTCCAGAGGACGGGTCACATACTTTCGCCCGTGGATGACCCGCACGCTTTCGGCGACCTGCACCTTGTCGACGACGTGAGCAGCGCGGACTGGATCGTCGCGAGCGTGCGCAACTTCCAGCATGACGTCGGGTCGCTCCTGCCAGTCACGTTCGCCACATATGGACGAGTGCTCCACCCGGCCGGCCGCGCGACTGCCGGCGGTGAACAGGTCGAGGTGCCCTGGGCGGAGGTGGCGGCCGCCAACGGACGCATCGCTCACGCGGTCATGGAGTGGGTCGCGCTGACCGGCGACTGGCGATTCATGACCGAGGGCGGTCAGCCGGGTGTCTGGGACACCCCGCCGTCCATCGGCACACTGCCGGTGCGCCAGGCGGCCAGCCTGGCCGCGGTTCTCGAGCGCTTCACCACGACGCCGTCCGAGTGCTGGTTTGCGGTGTGGGAAGGGTATGGAGACGCGCCAAACTCGCTCGATGCGGTGCCGCGGATCTCGATGCCGCAACGACCGATGATGCTCCTGCGCGGGCCGCTCTCCGCGGCGAGCACTGCGTTCCCGAATACAGGGTGGCCGGAAAGCGCGAGCCTCTGGTGGCCCGATGACCGCAGCTGGTGCGTGGCGACTGATATCGACCTGATGAGCACCTACGTCGGCGGGAGCGTCGAATGCATTGCCGCGCTGCTGGCCGACGATCGATTGGAAGCGTTTGCGGTGAGCGTCGACCAGACCCTTCACTGGAAGGGCGACACACTCAATCCGACGCCGGATCCGCCCACGTAGCGAAGGTCATACCGCGCCGGCGCTGGCTCCGGCTGCGCGTGTCGAGGTCCTGAACCGCTACGAGTCGAGGGCTGCGACCAGCTCCTCCTGGAGATAGCCGAGGGCGATCAGGACGCCGTACTCGGGCTTCTGCTTGGTGGCGTCGGTGGCGGTGTCCTCCCAGCCGTCACCCTCGATGCCCAGGATCTCGCCGGCAGCAACGCGGAGGTGATTGAAGGCACGGAGCCACCCGAGGGTCTGCGCCTCGGTGAGTGGCAAGGTGTCCTCGCCCCCGCTCAGCGCGTCGCGCACCATGGTGAGGTCCACCTCACGACCTTTCTCGATGTCCGGCCGGACCCAGCGGTCGTACTCCGCCTGGAGCTTGGCGTCGTCGTAGGCGCGCGGGGCCGACGCCAGGGGAGCGGCGAGCCGGGGACCGAGCGAATCGATGATCCCGATCAGCGCCTCACGTTCGCGCTTGTCGACCTTCACCTGGATCCGCCCACGGCGACGGAGCACCTGGGCCATGTGGAGAGCTCCCGGGCTCAGGGACGACCCAGGGTCGCCTGGAGTCCGAAGGAGTGGAGCTGCGCGACCGACACCTCGGCCTGTTCGCGCGGCTGGGTCGCAACCACGGCGCGGCCCTCGTTGTGCACCTGGAGCATCAGATGCGTCGCCGTCGCGTGGTCGTATCCGAACATCCGGCGGAGCACGAGCACGACGTACGACATCAGCGTGATCGGGTCGTTCCAGACCATCACGTTCCAGCCGAACTCGCGCTGGTCGCTCTCCTCGCGGCCGGGGGCCTTCGCCGGGGCCGGGGCCTTCGTCCGCGTCGGCGCGGAGGTGGTCGCCATGACAGCTAGCGTAGCTCAGGTCTCGCCATCAGTACCACCGCCGATCGGGTCCTTCCGCCCCCCTCCTCAAGCTGCCGGCAACGGGGCTCCCTCAGGAGCGACGTCGCTCAGGCGGCGCGGAAGTCGACGACGCCCGCCCACGCGGACGGCGTCCGGGAGGGCTGGGCTGCAGGAGCCGTTGTCGGGGATGTCACGCCGTCGAGCACCGCTTGCAGCGGCAGCTCGCAGTTGTGGCACACGATCCAGATGGGACCCGGCTCGCTGACCCGCCGTTCGAGACGGTGGCGCTCGCCGCATTCCTCGCAGGTGATGGTCACTCGCATTTCGTGGGGCAGCGTCGCACGGCACCTGCGACGCCTCGCTGATGGCACTGTCGCGGGCGCGCCAACGGCGTGCAACGAATTGGCGAAAGGGGACCGATCTGCCCCGAGTGATACACTCGGCGAGATCGTGATGGCATTGGCGCAAACGCGCCATTCACGCCCCCAACACGATCATTTGAAGGCGCAAGCCCGCGACCCTGACCACCGATAGGCAGGAGTACGAGCAAAGGAGTGCATTGACCCCGACGACGGCACAGGAGCCCGAGACGCTCACCATGGAGGACCTCCTGCGGGAGGACCAGAATTCGATCCGGGCCCTGGCCCACGGTGACATCGTCGACGGGGTCGTCGTCCGTGTCGATCCTGACGAGGTCCTCGTCGACATCGGTGCGAAGAGCGAGGGGATCATCTCGAATCGCGAGCTCTCGGCACGCGGCGAGCAGGCGGTCACGCTCAACTCCGGCGACCAGGTCAAGGTCTACATCATCCAGCCCGAGGATGAGCACGGCAACGTGGTGCTCAGCCTGCGCAAGGCGCGTGCGGAAGGCATCTGGCAGGCCGTCGCCGAGAAGGAGTCGGAGGGCGAGATCCTCGACGCCGAGGTGCGCGAGCAGAACAAGGGTGGTCTCATCGTCAACATCATGGGCCTGCGCGGATTCCTGCCCAGCAGCCAGGTGGCGCGGCAGTTCAGCGGCAACCTCATGGAGCTGGTCGGCACCAAGATCCCGGTCAAGATCCTCGAGGTCAACCGCAAGCGCAACCGGCTGATCGTGTCCCAGCGCGCCGCCCAGGATGAGGATCGCGCGCGCCAGCGCGAGGAGCTCTTCGAGAAGCTCAAGGTCGGCGACGTCATCACCGGCAAGGTGAGCGGCGTGACCTCCTACGGCGCATTCGTCAACCTCGGCGGCGCCGACGGCCTGATCCACATCAGCGAGCTGTCGTGGGACCGGATCAACAACGTCAGCGACGTGCTCACCGTCGGCGACGAGCTGTCCGTGAAGGTCATCAAGCTCGATCCCGAGCTGTCGCGCATCAGCCTGTCGTTGCGCCAGATGTCGCAGGATCCCTGGGACACGATCGAGCAGCAGTTCCCGCCCGGCAAGGCGGTGCCCGGCATCGTCACCAAGACCAAGAAGTACGGCGCCTTCCTGCAGATTGCCGACGGGGTCGAGGGTCTGCTGCATATCAGCGAACTGTCGTGGGATCACGTCGAACGTACCGAAGACGTCCTCAAGGTCGGCGAAGAGGTCGAGGTCATGGTGCTGAGCGCGGACAAGGTCCGTCGGCGCATCAGCCTCTCGCTTCGCCAGCTGCACGGCGGCGGCCCGACCGGTGAGGGCGACGAGATTACCCCTCCCTCATATGACTATCCCGAGGATGACGACGACGACGAGACCGTCGTCTCTGGCGTTACCCCTATGGCCGCTGCGCTCACCGGCGCCGGCGTGGAGGGCACCACGCGCGCAGAGGTTGAGGGTGCGGTCGCGGCCGGCACTGCCACGGCAGAGGAGATTGCCGCCGACAACGCGCTGGCCGATGACGCGGCCGCGGCCGACGCGGATGACGACAACGTCGGCGAATCCGAGCTGGAGGCAGAGGTCGAGGAGGCAGCGGAGTCTGCCGAGTCCGCCACCGACACGACGGCGGCATCGAACGGTGTGACCGCAGCCGCCGTCGCAACCGCCGACGCAGACCCGGGCGAGCCCGAAGCCTAGGGCGCCGTCGCCAAGTCGGTAACGGTCGCGCTTGTGCGGAGCGACGGGGCCGTTTCGCGGCGGGCACCAGCCCGTATTTGCAAAGTTGCTTAGCTGTCCGCCGACCCGGGTACTATGGGGGACGTTACGGCAGTGCCCGGCGTCTGACCCTTTCCATCCACGGGGGGGCCGGAAGGGCAATGGAGGCGGTTTTGTACCCGTTCGAGCGCTTCACCGAAAGGGCGAAGAAGGTGCTCACGCTTGCCCAGGAAGAGGCTGAGCGTTCGCA
>JBAPWO010000131.1:0-19469 GCA_049283735.1 Candidatus Dormiibacterota bacterium | reverse complement strand
CCTCCAGGGCGACCACGGTGATCGGCGGGGGCGACCTCGCCGCCGCCGTCCAGGACGCGGGCGTTGCTGACAAGATCGGCTTTATCAGCACCGGCGGCGGCGCCACCCTCGAATTCCTCGAGGGGAGGACGCTCCCCGGGGTCGCCGCCCTCCGTGACCGCGAGGTCGCCCGGCGTTGACAGCGGGAACCCGGGGGGCCGCGGCGTCGCGGCGCATGGTGGCCGGGAACTGGAAGATGAACACGACCGTGGACGAGGGCGTGGCCCTGGCGCGCGCGGTGTGTGCCGCGGTTTCGCCGACGCCGGGCGTCGACGTTGCGGTGCTTCCCCCGTTCACGCATCTGTGGGCGGTCCATGCGGTGCTCGAGGGGACCGGCGTACGGCTCGGTGCGCAGGACGTCTTCTGGAAGGACGCGGGCGCTTTCACCGGGGAGATCTCGCCCGCGATGCTGGCCGGGTGGTGCGACCTCGCGCTCGTCGGGCACTCCGAGCGCCGCCATCTCTTTGGCGAACGCGACCACGAGGTTGGCAAGAAGTTCATCGCGTCGCTCGCGCACGGCCTGGAGGTGATCCTGGCGGTGGGGGAGACCAGCGACGAGCGCGACGACGGCCGGACGTTTGATGTCGTGGACCGTCAGCTCGACGCGGTTTACGCCGAGCTGGAAAGCCTGCCCGCCGTTGACGACTGGGTGATCGCGTACGAACCGGTGTGGGCGATCGGCACCGGTCGCACCGCGACGCCGGCGCAGGCGCAGGAGGTGATCGCGCACATCAAACAGCACGTGCGAGCCAGGTTCCTCGACGGTTCGCCGCGCGTGCTCTACGGCGGCAGCGTCACCGCCGCCAACGCCGCGTCGCTGTTCGCCGAAGCGGATATCGATGGCGCGCTCGTGGGCGGCGTGAGCCTTCGCGCCGAGGAGTTCGGCGCCATCGTCGCCGCGGCCGCCAGTGCAGGCGTCGGCGCCGGCCCTCGTGACATCGCCTAGCGCCGCATGAGCGGGGTGCGACCCTTCGTGCTCGTCATCCTCGACGGATGGGGATGCAACCCGGATGCCTACGGGAACGCGATCGCAGCCGCGCGCACCCCCGAGCTCGACGCGCTCGAGACGCGGTGGCCGCATACGCAGGTCGACGCCAGCGGTGAGGCAGTCGGGCTGCCGCCGGGTCAGCAGGGGAACTCGGAGGTCGGTCATCTCACCATCGGCGCGGGACGGCTCATCTACCAGCCCCTGTCGCGTATCAATCGTGCGATCGAGGACGGCACTTTCTACGAGAACGCGGCGCTGTGCGAGGTGGTCGATCGCGCGCGCGATCGCGGCGCGGCGTTGCACTGTCTCGGGTTGATCTCGCCGGGAGGGGTGCACAGCCACCAGGATCATGCCGTCGCCGTCGCCGAGCTGGCCCGACGCCGGGGCTTGGACGCCGTGTGGTTTCACGCGTTTCTCGACGGCCGCGACGAGCCGCCGACGAGCGCCGCGGGCTTCGTTCGCACCTTCCTCGAAGGACTGCAACGCGTTGGCGCCGGCGCCGTCGCATCGGTGAGCGGTCGCTACTACGCGATGGACCGGGATCGACGCTGGGACCGCACCCAGCAGGCGTACGAGGTGATCGCCGGCGCCGGCGACGGCACCGCCGCCGACGCGATCGCCTCCATCGAGGCGGCGTACGCCGCTGGGGTCACCGATGAGTTCGTGGCCCCGGTCTCGATCCTGCACGAGGGGAGGCGCGTCCGGATCGAGGATGGCGACTCGATCGTCTTCTTCAACTTCCGCCCCGATCGTGCTCGTCAGCTGTGCCACGCGCTCGTCGACGTGGATTTCGAGGGGTTCTCACGGTCGAGGGTGCTCCGCGATGTCGACCTGGTCACCTTCACCGAGTACGAGCGGGACCTCGATGCGCGGGTTGCGTTCCCGCGCGAGGACGTCCGGCACACGCTCGCCGAAGAGGTGAGTGCTGCCGGGCTGCGCCAGTTCCACGTCGCGGAGACGGAGAAATACGCGCACGTCACGTACTTCATCAACGGCGGTCGCGAGACCGCGTTTGACGGAGAGGAGCGCGTGCTCGTTTCATCGCCCCGGGTTGCCACCTACGACACGGTGCCGGAGATGAGCGCGGCGGGCGTCACCGATGCGGTGATCGCCCGGCTCGAACATGGCGAGGATGCGCTGGTCATCGCCAACTACGCAAACGCGGACATGGTCGGGCACACCGGCGACTTTGGCGCGACCGTGCGCGCGGTCGAATGCATCGACGCCTGTCTCGGTCGCCTGGCGCGGGCTGTCGACGCCTGTAACGGGGGTCTGCTCATCACCGCCGACCACGGGAACGCGGAGTACAAGATCGATCGCCGCGACGGCTCGGTGCTCACCGCGCACACCACCAGTCCCGTGCCGGTCATCCTGTGCGGCGCCGGCAATCGGCCGCTGCGCGAGGGTGGGGGATTGCGCGACGTCGCCCCCACGGTGCTGGATGCGATGGGACTCCCGGTACCGGCTGCGATGACCGGAAGGTCGCTGCTCGGCCCATGACCGCGCGGCGGCTACTGTGGTTGGTAGGGAACCGGCTCGATCTGGTCGATGGGATGTGGCCCGCTCTGCCATCCATCGCCGGGACCGAGGGTCAGGCGGCAGGCGCCACCGCCTGAATCGCACGCCACCGGCTCGGTGTGAATCGCGACACCGTCGCTCCAGCTGACCGTGATCGTGACCGTGAACGTCTCGGTCGCGGTGATGGTCGCCCCGGGCGAGACGTCGGCATAGTCGTGGCTCACGGGGCAGGGATCGGTCCAGCGCTGCGTCGCGGGGTCGTAGCTCGGCAGGCTCGTGGGGCCGTGCTCGACCGGGCCTGGCGCAATCGTGCGCGTACCATCGCCCCAGCTCCATACGACCGTCCCCGGGGTCACCGTGACGTCGTAGAGCAGGAAGAGCGTGTAGCCGTCCACGACCGTCGTGGTCAGCGCGTGGTACGGGTCGGGCGCGGTGGGAACCGTCGAGTTGGTCCATGCACACGTGGGGATGTGCACAAAGCTGCGCGATGTCCTGGAGCCGCCGGGAAGGGTTTCGATCCCTCCAACCGTCCACGATTTGGTCAGCGCCGCCACCAGGTCCGCTCCGATTGGAAACGGTGGTGTCTGCAGGACGCCGACCGGCGGGACTGGAGGGGGAGCGTCACCCGCGAGGTACGGAGCGCTGAACCAGAAGGTCGCGCCCTGGCAGCTCCCTCCGAACGGCGCCACCGTCTGCGCATCCTGCCAGGTGCCGCGGGTGCGCAGGAACGCGGTGACGGCGATCACACGACCGGCGACGTTCGCGGCCGTGGCGAGACTCCCCGGCGCGGTGTCGGCGGGGTCGCCGCCGGGTGGGATCGCGCCCCGCAGCGCGTATCCGAACCCCGATTCGAAGCCGTCGTAGCCACCCGCCGCATTCTTTCTGAAGAAGGGATGGATGGCGATCGCCGCGACGATGCCACCGCCCGGTGACGGTGACCCGGGACCCACGTGGAAGAGGTGCGAATCGGGGCAGGTCATTCCCTGGGGATCGGCTCCGGGTGGCGGGATCTGGAGTGGATTGGGGGGATCGTCCCCCGTCGGTGTGATGTCGGGCGGGATGATCGGCAGATAGGTTCCGCCCGCGCCGGTCACGAGCTTGCCGCCGGTCACGGCGCCGGTGCCCTGGCTTGACGGTCCGGGTCGGTCGCCGCCGCTGCCGCCCCCACCGCCCGCGGCGAAGACCGCCGCGCCCGGCATCAGCGCGATCAACACGCCGATGACGCACGCCCGGTGACGGCGTGGCGTCACCGGCCGCACCACGCCGGCGGCGGGCCGCTCGGATCCTGGCAATTTCCCCCGGCGTCCGCGAACCAGATATCACCGAGCACCGGGTCATGGCGGAGGACGCCCGGACTGAAGATGGCCGTGTTCTTGGTGAAATCGACGATGCTCGTGCTCGTCCCGTTCGACGCGTGGACGGTCTCACTGCAGGGTCCGGAGTAGACGACCACGAAGACATAGGCGTCGTCGGCGGGCAGGTTCTTGCGCGCGAAGTACGCCCTGCCGGCGGCGTCAACCGGAAAGAGCTTCCAGCTCAGCGGATACAGGTTGCAATCCGGCTGGTCGACGGTTCCACCGTTCTGGAGCGCTTCGACCTCGACCGCCGGAATCAGCGCCGGCCCGACGAGGAAGCGGAGCGCGAACAGCTGGTCGTGGCTCTCCGCCCACTTCCACCACCCGCTGTCCCGGTTGCTCGCGTCAGCCCAGTGCTGCGCGGTGGTGTCGGATACCGCCCCGCCGGTCATGTTTGCGACGGCCGGGACCGCCGGCACGTGCTCCAGGGCAAGCTCGTCCGCCGGCGGCACGGCGGTGACACCGTGCGACGACCAGACCTGCTGGCACGCGATCGAGACCTGTGTCAACGCCGTGGTCGCCTTGACCGCCGCGCACGGACCGGTCGCCACTCCCGGGGTGGCCGCAGCCGCTGATGAGGGCGTCGTGATGCCATGCCGAGGCACCGTGGCGCCACACGCTGTCGCCGCAAGCAGCCACGAACCGATCAACACTCTCGTCGCGAGCCCCCTCACCACCTCACCCGAAACTCTCGCTGCGCTCGACGGACGTCGCACGCCCGGTGGCGGCTCCGCCATCGACCCTTCCCGCGGGGCCGCAAGCATGGCAGCTTGGCCGGGCGGTCGGCTACTCGATGAGCAACTCCGCGAGGAGCGAGGCATCGATGTTGCCGGCGCTGAGAATTGCCACGGTGCGCGGCGCCGGTCGGCTGTCGACCATCGCCGCGTAGGCAAGGGCTCCGGCTCCCTCGGCGACCACCTTCACCTCGGTCGCCAGGCGCGCGACCGTCCTTCGGACGGTTGCCTCGGGCACGACGACCCACTCGCCGACCAGCGAGCTCAGGCGCGCGAACATCACCGGATCGAAGGGCGCTGCGGTGCCGTCGGCGATCGTGGCGGGCGCGAGCGAGGGCGGCGGACCGTTGAGCGCAAATGCCTGTTGCCACAAGGGATATCCGTCGGACTGCACGCCGACCACCTGGACGTCGGGTTTGAGCGCGGCGAATCCCAGCGCGATGCCGCAGATCAGCCCGCCACCACCGACCGGCACGAGGACTCGCTCGACATCGGGAAGGTCGGCCAGGATCTCGGGCACGATCGACGAGTGGCCCTCGATCACCGCCTCGCTGGCGAACGGATGGATGAACGCTTCAGGATCACGCTCCCACTCTCGGTTGGCGATCCATTCGAGCAGACGATCGCGGGGCATGAGCACGGCGTTCGCGCCGAGCTCGCGGACTCCGTCCACCTTGAGCGCGGGCGCGGTATCGAACATCATCACGCGACACGGAACGCGGAGCTCGCGGGCAACGTATGCGCACGCCAGCGCCGCGTTGCCGGCGCTCACGGTGAGCAGCCCGCGGGCCACCCGCTCGCGAGCGATGACGTGCGCGGCGGCGAAGAACCCGCGAACCTTGAAACTCCCGGTGGGTTGCAGCGATTCGAGCTTGAGGAACCCGCCGGCGGGGGTCGGGATCAAGGGCGTGTGACGGATGTGCGGCGCCAGCAGCCGCGCCACCTCGTGCACGCGGGCCGCGTCGACGCCCTGGATCGCCGTCACAGAGCGACTTCCGTGCCCACTCCTGCGGCCACCGCGGCGTCATAGACGATCCGAGCCACCACGGCATCCTCAAAGCCGCTCCCGGTCGACTTGTACAGGGTGATCTCGTCGTCACTCTGCCGCCCCGGCTTCAGTCCGGCGAGCACCTCACCAAGCTCCGTGATCGATGCCGCGTCCTGGCCCTGCAACTCGTGGGCACCGGCCGGCGGCGCGCTCTCGGCCGCACCCTTCCACTCGACGAAGACGCGGGCGAGGCGGACGGTGTCGGCATCGACCTCGGGCCCGAACGTCCCTCCCACCGAGGTGACGTGGGTGCCGGCGTCGAACCAGTCGTAGCGGGTGATCGGCTCCCTCGCGTCGGTGCAGCAGCAGACGACGTCGGCGCCGCGGATCGCCTGCTCGAACCCCGACAGCACCGTGCAGCGCGGATCGGCGGCGGCCAGCTGCGCAGCTCGGACCGCGTCACGCGAGCAGATGCGGATGCTCGTGAAGTCTCGAACGAGTGGCACGGTCGCGAGATGGGAGTGGCCCTGCACGCCGGCACCGAGGATGGTCAGCGTCTTCGCATCGGATCGTGCGAGCGCGCGAACCGACACCGCCGCGCCGCCGCCCGTCCGCATCGCCGTGATGTGCTCGCCATCCATGACGCTCAGCAGCGAGCCGTCCTGCTCGTCGAAGAGCGTGATCACCCCCTGATGGGTCGGAAGCCGGCGTCCGGCGTTGCCCGGGAAGACGGTGACCGCCTTGAGCGCGAGGCCCCGTCCGGCAACCCACCCGGGCATCGCGCCGAGCAGCCCCGACGGCGCACGCGCCGCGGTGCGCGGCGGCACCGATGCCCGCCCCGTCGAGTAGGCGAGAAATCCCGCGTCCAGGGCGTCGAGCATCGCCGGCACGGAGAGCAGACCCTCGACGTCGTGCCTGCTGAGAACCAGCATGACCGGGCATCTTGGCACGGTTAGGCACAATGGAGGCGATGAGAAATCCGCAGACAACCCGCGAGTTCGACGCCGTGATCTTTGATCTCGGCGGGGTGATGACCGAGCCCCTCTTCCACCACCGAACCGATGTGCCCCCCGAGTACTTCAGCCTGATCGCGTTCTTTCTCGGCGAGTTCCGCGACCACTACCACCTGACCACGGGTGCCCACGACCTCCACCTGCTCGAGATGGGCAGGATCTCGGACGACGAGTTCTTCGACCGGATGACCGCCCGGTACGTCGCCGCCGGCAATGAGCCGGTGGATCCGCGCGAGGCGCAGCAGGCTGTCTTCGGCCGAGGCATGGTCGCGTGCGGCGCCATGGCGGACGCCGTCCGTCAGATCCGTGACGCCGGGTACCGGACCGCCATGCTCACCAACATCTCGCGCGAGGGAGAGGCGATCTTCAGCAAGCTGTTCCCCGTCGACGAGCTCTTCGACGTGGTGGTCGACTCGTCGAAGGTCGGGATGCGCAAGCCGGATCCGGAGATCTACCGGCTGACGTGCAGCCTGCTCGGCGTGGCGCCGGAGCGCTGTCTGTTCATCGACGACCTGCTCTGCAACGTCGAGGCGGCGGACGCGCTCGGTATGCAGACGATCCAGTGCCTGGACCCCGTCGCCGTCGCCGATGAGGTGGTGAGCCGCCTGCTCGGTCATCCTGCTGCTGCCGAGGCCGGGGCGGGGGCGTGACCGCCGACCGCGCTGCGCGGTCCATCGCCGGCGAGGGTGAGGCACTCGAGATCGCCGGGATCACCGATCGCGGCCCGGTGCGCACCCAGAACCAGGACGTCTGGGACGCGCACATCAGGGCGGGCGGGAGGACGGCGTTGCTCGCCCTCGCCGACGGGATGGGCGGTCACAAAGGCGGCCTCGAGGCAGCCGAGGCCGCCGTCACGGCGGCGATGGCGACGCTGCTGGACAGCGAACCCGCCGGCGACGCGGCGGGCGCGCTGCGCCGGGCTGTCGCCGCCGCCAACGACGCTGTGGCGTTCGCCCGGGAGTCGATCGGGGGCAACCCGGGCACGACCTTGATCCTGGCGATCATCAGCGGCACCCGTGCCTCGGTCGCCAACGTGGGCGACAGCCGTGGGTATCTGATCAGCAGTTCCGGCGTGACCCAGGTCACCGAAGATCACTCCTGGGCCGCGGGTCAGGTCCGCCTCGGTGCCCTGGATGCGGAGGCGGCGCGCCATCACCCGAAACGCAATCTCATCGAGCGAGCGGTGATGGGCGACCCGGTCGAAGCCGACATCTTCGACGTCGACGCGGCCGCGGGGGACGTCCTCCTTCTGTGCTCGGACGGCCTCTGGGAACCGCTCTCGGATCAGGCCCTGGGTGCGATCGTGGCCACCCCCGACCCCCTGGGGGTCGCGCTGACCCGCGCCTGTGACGCCGCTTTGGCGGGCGGGGGGACCGACAACGTGACCATCGTCGCGGCCCGCTGGCTCCCGCTTCCATCGGGTAACGTCTGACCCTCGATGGCACGTCTCTACGCCCAGTTCGGCGCGGTCGTCTTCCTTGCGGTCGGCCTCGGTGGGCTGCTGACGGGCGACGCCGGAAGCGTGGTCCACCACCATCCGCAGGGCAATTTTGGACCGATGGCCCTGCACCTGACCTACGTGCGGGACGTCCTCGACCTGGTCATCGGCGCCGCGCTCGGGTTCGCCGGCGTTCGAGCCCGGGAGAGGATGGCCGAGGAGGTCGTGCTCACGGTCGGCGTCGTGCTCCTGCTGCTGGCGCTGGTCGGATTCCTCGCTCCAGACAATGCCGCCGGGACGCGCAGCATCGCCGGCGTGCACTTCACGCTGGTGATGAACATCTTCGACCTCATCACCGGCGCGCTCGGCGTTCTCTGTGCTCTGGGAGGCTCAGCGACCGCGCCTGCCGCGGGCTGAGCGCACCTAGACGGCGGCGCCGCTCGCCGACGCGGTGCCGTTGGCCGCGTGCTCGCCGCGATGCCGCGCGCTCGCCATCATGTGCACCGCTCCGGTCGCCACCGGCTTGGCCCTGCTGAGCGCGCGTCCGGTGGTCATCGCGCCCTCGCGCGCGGCGGCGGTCATGAGGCGGAGTTGCGCGCGTGTCTTGTCGCCGGTCTGCGGCGCGATGCAGAGGCCGACCACGGTCCCCACCGCCGCTCCGTGCATGAATCCGCGGATATAGCCCATACCGGCACCTCCTGTCGCAGGTCGATCGTTCGGATTCACCCTACACTCCCGCACCGTCTCAGGTCAGCGACGTCGCCGACCAGGGGCCGTCGGGCACGATGCGCAAACGCTCGACGGGGCGCCCCGCGATCAGGTGCTCGGCGATGATCTCGTCGACATCGGTGATCTCGAGGCGGCCGTACCAGACGCCGTCGGGGTAGACGATCATGATCGGCCCCTGGTGGTGCTGCTGGTTGCAGCCCATCCTGGTGGTGCGCACCCAGGTCAGCTCGAGCCGCTCCACCTCGTCGCGCAGCCGCTGCAGGACGTGCTCCGACCCCTGACCGCCGCAGTGGTGACGCCCGACCGTGGTGCAGACGAAGACGTGCAGGTTGCGAGGCGCCGGATCGCTCATCGCGCCCAATGGTCGCCCACCCGGGCGCGGCTCCGCCCTGTGCCGGCGTGCGAAAGTAGCGCCCGGATGGAATTGAGCTTCGCGTTCTTCGCCGACAGTGCCGTGGTTCCTCCTGACGGCAAGCTGTATGTGCTCGGCGGTGGCTTCAGCGCCCTCTCGATGGCATCGCTTCCGGGGCGTGCCGGGTTCGCGGTGGTGGCCGGGTTTCGCTTCAGCGCCGCCGATGTCGGCCAGGCGCACCAGGTCGAGCTTCGCCTCACCGACGCCCAGGGCAAGCTCGTCCTGGCCCCGGTGACCCTGCAGTTCCAGGCGGCCGGGCCGCGGCTGGTTCCCGGGCAGGAGGTCAGCATCTCAACCGTGACCATCCTCCAGCCGATGTTCGGCGAGCCCGGCGTGTACACCACCGAGTTCTGGACGGGTGGGAACCGGATCGGCGCGGTGAACCTCAACGTCGAGGAGCGCAAGGCGCCCGAGCCGGTCCCGGGCGACCGGCCGAACTGACCTCCGCCCGGGTCAGTACTCGTAGAAACCGCGCCCGCTCTTCTTGCCGAGATAGCCGGCCGACACCATCCGGCGGAGCAGTGGGGGAGGCGCGAAGTCGCTGTTCGCATACTCCTCGTACAGGGATTCGCACACGAACATCGCCGTGTCCAGGCCGATGTAGTCGAGCAGCTGCAGCGGTCCCATCGGATGGCCGCAGCCGAGCCGCATCCCCTCGTCGATGTCGTCGCGGGTGGCGAACCCCGATTCGTACAGCCGGATCGCGTGGGTGAGGAATGGGATGAGCAGGAGGTTGACGATGAAGCCACCGCGATCCTGGGCGACGATGATGCGCTTGCCGAGTCGCTCGCCGAGGGCGCGTGTCTCCTCCAGGGTCTCGTCGCTGGTGGCGATGCTCCGG
The DNA here is from genome assembly GCA_049283735.1 of Candidatus Dormiibacterota bacterium. Classification (GTDB taxonomy): domain Bacteria; phylum Chloroflexota; class Dormibacteria; order Aeolococcales; family Aeolococcaceae; genus Palsa-851. The sequence goes on along the minus strand of JBAPWO010000131.1, from coordinate 9,414 downwards.
ACCACCTCGATCAACTTCATCACCGGCGCGGGATTGAAGAAGTGCGTACCGATCACCCGGTCCGGCCGCCGGGTTGCCCGCGCGATCTCGATGATCGGCAGCGCCGACGTGTTGGTGGCGAGGATCGCGTCCTCGGAGACGATGCGATCGAGCCTTTCGAAGACGGTGACCTTTGCGGGGAGCTGCTCGACGATCGCCTCGACGCAGAAATCGCACTCCGCGAAATCCTCGAGGTGCTCTGTGAAGGTCAGCAGTCCGTTGATCCGATCGACGTCGTCGTCGCTGAGCTTCCCGGTCTGGCGCCCACGCTCGAGTGACGCGCTGACCCGGCGCTGGCCGGCGGCCAGCTGCTCGGATCCCGCCTCGGTGACCAGGGTTCGGATGCCGTTGCGGGCGCACACCTCGGCGATCCCCGAACCCATCAGCCCCGCGCCGATGATGCCCACGCTCCCGATCTCCATCGTTAGACACTCCTTTGAGGCAGCGGTCTGAGGCAGCGGTCGCCGAGAGGGCGACCGTCCAGCAGCGTCCGCAGTCTGCCCGAGGGCGGGCGGCCGACGCACCTATGATGGGCGGCATGGGGTCACCGGGCACGGTCGCGATGGTCACCGACGACCTCATGTTCGCGAGCCGGCTCAGCACCACGATGCGGCAAGCCGGGGGTAGCGCTGTGCTTGTGACGGGCGATTCGGTCCCAGACGTGGCCGTCGTGTTCGTTGATCTCAACGATGCGGTCGAGCCGCGTCTCGCGCTGATCGGGCGCCTGCGCGGCGAGCGCCCGGGCCTCGAGATCGTCGGTTTCTCGCATCACGGCGACCTCGAGTTGCGACGCCGCGCACGCGCGTCCGGTGCGACCAGGGTCGTCAACAACGGCGCGATCCAGGCGGTGGCGCTGCGGCGGTCCGGCCTCCGCGCCGCCGGCGCGTCGTGAGCGGCCTCGCCGTCCATCTCGACGCTCGCATCAGCGCCGAGGTCGACCGGACGCGTGAAGAGGTCATCGAGACCAGGCGGGCGCTGCACCGGCACCCCGAGCTGTCGCTCGAGGAACACGCCACAGCGGCACTGGTTGCGCAGCGCAGCGCCGACCTCGGCTTCACGGTTCGCACCGGTGTGGGCGGGACCGGGGTGCTGGCCGACCTCGACAGCGGCCGGCCCGGTCCGACCCTGATGCTGCGTGCCGACATGGATGCGCTGCCGATCGCCGAGCGCGGCGAGGGGCGCGTGGTCACGTCGGGGGTCGACGGTGTGATGCACGCCTGCGGGCACGACGGTCACGTGGCGATGACGCTCGGAGCCGCGAGCGCGCTCGTCGCGCTGCGTGACGGCTGGTCGGGGTGCGTCCGGCTCTGCTTTCAGCCGGCCGAGGAGACCGCCTCGGGGGCGATGCCGATGATCGACCACGGGGCCGCCGACGGCGTGGACCGCGTCCTCGGCATCCACCTCTGGGCGCCGCTCGAAACCGGACGAGTTGCAGTCAAGTCTGGCGTTATCTTTGGCAGCGCCGACAGCTTCTCGCTCACGATTCAGGGGCGTGGGGGGCACGGAGGCATGCCCCACACCGCCATCGATCCGGTGGTGGTGACCGCGCAGGTGATCCTGGCGATCCAGACGATCATCAGCCGGGAGACCTCGCCGTTCTCACCGGCGGTGATCACCATCGGCCGGGTGACCGCCGGGACCGCCTTCAACGTGATCGCCGAGTCCGCGGAGCTGCTCGGCACCACGCGGGCGATCGAGGCGAGCGAGCGGGAGCGCCTTCTCAACCGGGTCGCGGAGATCGCGACCGCGGTGGCGAGCGGCTACGGCGCCGAGGCGCACTTCGTGCGGGGCAGTGGCTGTCCGCCGGTCGTCTCCGACACCGCGACCGCCGATCTCGTCCGTCGCGCCGCCGCCGCAACCGTCGGCGAGGACCACGTCGACACCGCGGTGCCGATCACGGTCGGCGACGATGTGGCCTGCTTTCTCGAACGCGCGCCGGGCTGCTACTTTCTCGTCGGGGCCGGCCATCCCGAGCGCGGCCCGGTACCGCCGCATCACAGCGCGTACTTCGACATCGACGAGGCCGCCCTTGCGGTCGGGGTCGAGACCCTGGTGCGCGCCAGCCTGGACGTGCTCGGCTGATGGATTTCATTCGCTCACGCGAGGATCGCAACGACCTGTACGGCACCGTGGATCTCACGCCGCGGCCGACATCGGAGTCGGCGACGCTGCTGTCGGTGGCGATGGAGATCGAGCACGCCAACAACTCGGGCTACGTGCACGGGGGCACGATCATGCGACTCGTCGACACCGCGGCGGGCATCGCCGCCGTGAAGCACGCTCGGCGCCGCGTCGTGACCGCCACGATGGACGAGATGAGCTTTCTTGCTCCGGTCTACATCGGCGACCTGCTCACCGTGCATGCGCGTGTCAATGACGCGCACCACACCTCGATGGAGATCAGTGTCCGCGTCGACGTCGAGCGCATCCCGTCCGGTGAGAAGCTGCACGTGGCCAGCGCCCATCTCGTCTACGTGGGCCTCGATCGCGACGGCAGACCGGCCGAGGTTGCCAAGGTCGTCGCGGTGACAGAGGAGGAGCGTCGCCGTCAGGCCGAGGCGCGCGTGCGCCGGGAGCAGCGCCTGCTGCGCAAGCGCGCGCTCGCCGAGGCGTTGCGCGAGGACCGGTGAGCCGGCTCCTGTCGCCCGGCGCAACGCCTCGGGTACGATGACCGCGTCATGTCCGAGCTGACCGCGCCGTTGACCGTTCGGGATGCGACCGCACCGGTGCCGACAGCGCGTCAGCACATCCGTTTCGCCTTCTACCGCGTACGCCCCGAGTGGCGCCTCCGGCCCGCCACCGAGCGAGCGGCTGATCGCGAGGAGGTTGCTGCGCTGGTTCGCGAGATCGGCGACCGTGATGGCGTGCTCATCCGCTCGTACAGCACGGTTGGCACGCGTGGCGATGCGGACTTCCTCCTCTGGCTCGTCAGCGAGCGTCTCGACGACCTGCACGAGTTCGCCGCCCGCCTCAACCGAACCCGGCTCGCCGCGTATCTCGAATCGCCGCACAGCTATTTCTCGATGACCAAGCAGAGCATGTACGTCGAGAAGCACCGTCACGACAACCAGGAGGGGAGGAGCAACCGACTGGTCATCGCCCCCACCGGGCGTCGCTACCTCTTCGTGTATCCGTTCGTGAAGACTCGCGCCTGGTACCGGCTCAGCGCCGACGAGCGGCAGCGACAGATGAGCGAGCACATCGCCATGGGCCACAAGTACCCCGGGGTGAAGATCAACACCACCTACTCGTTCGGACTTGACGACCAGGAGTTCGTCGTGGCCTTCGAGAGCGATTCGGTGGCGGATTTCCTCGACCTCGTGCACGAGATGCGCGCGAGCGAGGCATCCACCCACACCGTGCGCGACGTGCCGTCGTTCACGTGCATCGCCATGGATGTCGACGAGGCGCTGTCCGCCCTCGGTTAGCCGGCGAGCACGGCACGTCGACGTTGAGCGCCCTGCAGGGAGGCGAGCACCACTTCCATGACGTGCATGACCTTCACATCGGGTGCGTAGCGCGCGGCGCCGGCGCGCAGCTGCAGGAGGCAGGAGATGTTCTCGGTGACCACGATCTCCGCCCCACTGGCGCGGATGTTGTCGAACTTGCGCTGGAGGATCGCCTCGCTGCGCTCGGGTTGGCGCGCGAAATAGGTGCCCGCGCCGCCGCAGCACATCGCCCGCTCGTGCAGCGGCACGACCTCGAGATGCGGGATCTGATCGAGCAGGCGGCGCATCGCGCCGCGCTCGGGTCCGTCGATCGGCAGGGCGCACGGCTCGTCGATGGTCACGCGCCAGCGCAGCGGACCAAGCTGGCCGCGTACCCCGTTGCGATCGAGGAAATCGCTTGCCAGGGCGGTGTGGTGCCCCACCTCGCGAGCGCGCGCGCCGACCTGACGATCATCGCCGGCGATGCTCCCGTACTCGCGATAGTGCTCCGTGCACGACGCCGTGTCCCCGATGTACGCGTCGACATCGAGATGGCCCAGCACCGCGCTGTTCCTGATCGCCATGTCGACCATCGCATCGCGGTCGCCGAGCGTGCGCGCGGGGAGGCCGCTGCAGCCCAGCACCGGGACGTGGACGCCGTAGCCGGACGCGAGCAGCACTCGGATGGTCGCGTCGGTGGCCTCCGGCGCAGTCAGATTCGCCAGGCAGCACACCAGCATCGCCACGTTTCCGCGCGACGGCTGCGCGGGCGCCGGCAGGTCGCCGAGCATCTGGTACACGGTTCGGTCGGGCGGCGGGCCGCCCTGCTCGGCGAGCGCACCCAAGGTCCCGAGCCAGGACAGCACCCCGCTGCGCCGCGCGAGGCCGTACAGCCCCGTGCGCCGCGTGAAGCGGGCGAATCCGTGGAGCGCGCGGAGCGCGCCCGGTCGCGGGAGCACGCCGCGGAGCGCGAAGGACTGCGCCCAGGGATATCCCTCCTGCGCGTGCAGCTCCTGGCGGGCGCGGCTGACGATGTGGCCGGTCGGGACGCGCGGCGCGCAGGCGGCGACGCAGTTGTCGCAGGTCAGGCAGCTCGAGAGCGGTCCGTCGGCGATGTCGCGCAGCTCGAGGCGACCCTCCATCGCGTCCCGGATCAGGGCGATGCGTCCTCGCGCCGTCTCCCATTCGACCGGGTTCACGACGTATGCCGGGCACGTGGCCTGACACAGCGAGCACTTGTTGCACTCGCTCGCCGCCTCGTAGACGTCGGCGAGAAAGCGAGGGGTCGGGACGGCGGCGCCGGCCATTGGGCCGGGATTGTAGACGAGATCGCAAACCGCTCCACCCGGGTGCTGGCTCGTCGCGCCGATCCGTAGAGTTGCGTCGATGATCGCGGACTACCACGTCGAGGCCTTCACGGCGGAGGAGCAGCGGCTGCTCACCCCCCACGTGACCAACCTCGACCGCCCCGTGTTCGCGCTCACCAACCTGCCCCAGGTGACCGCGGCAGCCCTCTTCGCACGCTACAGCCGCAGCGCCAAGAGCCTCCGGCGGCTCCTGGTCGACGAGTTTCTCACCGGCGCCACCCGCGATCCAGCGGCGGATGCCGGCGCCGGACGCGAGCGTGCCTCGGATCTGTTCGGACGCGTGCTCGCCGAGTACGGCGACGACTCGGTGGCGCAGCTCGGGGGTGTGCATCTCGCGTGCGAGCAGGTCTCCCAGCCCCTCGCCAAGGCGATCGAGTGGGGGCGGCTCGCCGCGTACCTTGAGCAGTCGACGCGCTACATCCCGTACACGGATCGCCGCGACGGTCATTACCGGTATCTCCGCGACCGGGAGCTGCTCGCATCGCCCCTCGGGACGACCTACATCCGGGCGATGGACCTGCTCTTCGACACGTATTCGGAGTTGCGCGAGCCGCTCGCGCGGCACCTCGACGAGACCCTGCCTCCCGAAGCCGATGAGAGGGCGCGCCGGCGAGCGATCCGCGCGCTCGCGCTCGACCTGATGCGCGGCCTGCTTCCGGCGGGGACGGTCAGCAACGTCGGGATGTACGCATCGCCGCAGGCGTACGAGCAGCTCGTGCTCCGCCTGCGTGCCCACCCGCTTCCCGAGGCGCGCGCCTACGCAGAGCTGGTCAACGCCGAGCTGCAGCAGTTGATCCCGGAGTTCCTGACCCGACTGGATCGCCCGGATCGGGGTGGGGTCTGGGTCGAATACATGCGCGAGACGGCGGCCGCCGTCGCCCGCGAAGCCGACCTGCTCGCGCCCGAGAACGAGTGGGGCCCGACGGGCGTGACCCTGGTCGAGTGGGATGGCGACGGCGAGGATCGCATCCTCGCGTCGGCGCTCTTCCCTTACTCCCACGCGTCCCAGGAGCGGCTGCTCGCCGCGGTGCGCCCGCTCTCGGAGCCTCGGCGGGGCGCGCTCTTTGCAGCGGCTGTCGGGCACCGGGGCAACCGGCGCCACCGGCCGGGACGCGGCTTCGAGCACTGCGACTACACCTTCGAGGTCGTGTCCGACTACGGCGCGTTCCGCGATCTGCAACGTCACCGCATGCTCACGATTCAGTGGCAGGAGCTGACCCCGTCGCTCGGGTATGAGGTCTCCGACGCGGTCGTCGACGCCGGGCTGGGAGAGCGATGGCACGTCGCCGTCCGGGAGGCGGAAGCCGCGTACCGCGAGATCGTCGACGTCTTCCCGCAGCAGGCCGGCTACCTGGTCACGCTCGCCCATCGTGTTCGATACGTGATCAAGCTCAATGCGCGCGAGGCCATGCATCTCATCGAGCTGCGCACGTCTCCACAGGGGCATCCGAGCTACCGGCAGATCTGTCAGGAGATGCTCCGGCTCATCGACGACGTCGCCGGTCACCACCTGGTCGCCGGGGCGATGCGCTTCGCAGGATCGGACGACGTCCATCTCCCGCGATACGCGGCCGAGGCCGCCGGCACATCGGCGTCGGACTAGCCGTCCGGGATCGGCGCTGCTCCCTCGCGGCGCCCGGTCCGGCGTGTCAATCTGACGTTGTGAAGCGGCGCGTCGCATCGATCGCCACCTGGGCGGGGCACGCCTACCCCGGCCGGCTCATCGCCGCATTCGGTTCGAGCCAGGCGAGCAATTACGCGTCGGGCCTGGCATTCAACGCGTTTGTCAGCATGTTCCCGCTGATCCTGGGTTTGCTATCGGTGCTCGGTTATGCCACCCAGTCGGCCGCCGCCAAGGCGAGCGCGCTCGCCGCCATCCTCGGCTTCTTCCCCGGTGACGCGCATCCCGAGCTGCAGAAGCTGTTCACCTCGATCCAGCAGAACTCCGGCCTGCTCGGCATCGTCAGCGTCGTCGGCCTGCTCTGGAGCGGAAGCAGCCTCTTCACCGGCATGGAGTTCTCCCTCGGGGTCGTGGTCGGTGTGCGCCAGCGCGGCTTCCTCCGGCAGCGAGCCATGGCGCTCGTGATGACCATCCTCTTCGTGGTGGCGCTGGTGGCGACGATTGGCGTCAACTCGCTGATCGCACTCCCGGGCATCATCTGGGGCTTCGAGCCGGCGGTGGGGCTGGCGGTCTGGTGCCTGTTCATGCTCGCGATCTACCGGCTGGTTCCCAACCGCACGTACCGAGTGCGCGAGCTCTGGCCCGGGGTGGTCATCGCCGGGACGGCCATGGAGCTGCTGACCCTGCTCTGGCCGTTCTACACGCACTTCTCGAAGGGCGCCTCGACCTACGGCGCCGTGTTCGCGCTCGTCTTTCTGCTCGCCGCCTGGCTGTACTTCCTCGCCGAGTTCATCCTCCTCGGCGCCGTCGCCAACCGGATGCACGCCGGCGAGCCGGACGCCCGCGGTCTCCTCGGCGAGCGGATTGCGCGTCGAATGCCGGTCGCAGACGGGTCTCGGACCAGTGGTGAGGTTTCCCGGACGGGGGCGTGACGTATGATTGACAGCACCATGGCAATCACCTCACCGTCCATCGTCACGATCTCCGACACCGCCCGTGAGCAGCTCAAGGGCCTCATTGCCGACCAGCCGGCCGATCGCGCACTCGGACTTCGGGTTTTCATTCAGTCCGGTGGATGCTCGGGCTTCTCGTACGGCATGGGCCTGGATGAGAATCCACCCAAGGAAGACGACCAGGTCGTCGACGTCGAAGGAGGCCTCAAGGTGTACGTGGACGCGTACTCCTCGCAGTATCTCCAGGGTGCCGAGATCGACTATGTCGATGAGCTGATGGGTGGCGGATTCACGATCCACAACCCCAACGCGGTGCGGACGTGCGGCTGCGGGCACAGCTTCCAAACCTCCGACTCCGCCGGCGAAGCCAAGTCCTGCTCGCATTAGCCAAGGAGTCCTAAGGAAATCGCGGCTTCTACGCCGCGGGGATGGCGCTGGTAGCGCCAGTTGTGCGGCGCATCGTTGAGGCTGCGTCTCGGTCTCGGATGGCGAGGGCGATGATCGCGCCGACGAGCGTGAATCCGGCGGCGGCGAAGAAGGCGATTCGGAACACGGTGACGTTGCCTGCGAGGCTTGCAGTCCCGCTTTGGGTGCCGATGATGGCCGAGAGTGTCGCCACGCCGAGCGCGGCGGCGAGCTGACGCTGGGCGTTGTAGAGCGCTGTGGCGCGACCGGTATCGCGTGGTGAGATTTGCGCGAAGACTCCGGCATTCATCGAGATCACCACATACGCCCATCCCACGCCGACGAAGAACATCACCACCCGGAAGAGCCAGAGGTTTCCGTTCAACAGGAATGCGAGCAGCGAGGTTGCGACGGTGACGCCGATGAGGCCCCCGCTGATCAGGCGGCGAGGCCCGATGCGCGGGTAGAGGCGGCCGACCAGCTGCGACGAGACCAGCACCCCGAGCGCCTCGGGCGCGGTGCTCGAGCCGGACACGAGGGCGGAAAGTCCGCGGCCGGTCTGCAACCAGATCGGCGCGACGAAGAGCAGCCCGAGAAATCCTGCGGCGGCGAACAGTGACGCGAGGTTGGCCACCCCGAACAGGCGGAGGCGCAGCAGCCGGAAGTCGATCATCGGTTGATCGGTATGCAACTCCACCCAGACCAGGATCGCGATGAGCGCCGCCCCGCCAGCGGCGGTGGAGCCGATCAGCGGTGACGCCCAGCCGAGCGTCGCCGCCTCGCTGAGCGCGTACAGGAACAGCCCGAAGCCTGCGGCGGCGAGGACGAAGCCGGCCACGTCGAAGCGCTCGCCCGCGCGCTCGCGGTGCTCGGTGAGCTTCAGCGCGCTGAAGACGAGCGCGGCCAGGCCGATCGGGACGTTCACGAAGAACACCCAGCGCCAGGACAGGCTGTCGACGAGCGCGCCGCCGATGAGGGGTCCCAGCGCCGGGGCCATCACGGTCGGGATCACGAGGATGCGCGCCACACGCGCTCGCTGGGCGGGTGGATAGGCGCGGTACAGCATCGCCATGCCCACCGGGGTGAGCATGCCGCCGCCTGCGCCCTGCAGGATGCGGAAGAGGACGAGCTCGAGCACCGACTGCGACAGCCCGCAGAGCGCCGAGGCGATGGTGAACAGCGAGACCGCGGCTAGGAACGTGCGCTTGGTGCCGAACCGATCACCGACCCACCCCGACGCGGGAATCCAGACCGCGAGGCTCACCAGGTACCCGACCACGACCCCATCGGTCGCCGCGGGGCTCACCTCGAAGCTCCGAGCGATCGCCGGGAGGGCGACGTACACGATGGTCGCATCCATGATGGTCATGAACATGGCGACCACGTAGACCATCGCGATGATCTGCTGGTATGAGAGTCGCGGCCCGCGCACCCGGCCATCCTCGCTCAGCGGCGCGGCGCGGTGCCCCCGAACGCCGCGCTGTTTGGCTCGAGGGCTCGCGGGTAAGCTTGACCGCATGGAGATCAAGGAACTGGGGCACCTCGTCCTCTACGTACACACCATCGAGCGATCTGCCGCGTTCTACGGCGGTGTCCTCGGA
>JBAPWO010000130.1:0-6017 GCA_049283735.1 Candidatus Dormiibacterota bacterium | reverse complement strand
TCGCCCTTCTTCACCTGGGCGTTCGGCTGCGCCACCTTGACGGTGCCGATGATGACATCGCCCACCGACGCGTACTTGCGATAGCTGCCGCCCAGCACTCGGATGCAGAGCAGCTCGCGCGCGCCGCTGTTGTCGGCCACCTTGAGCACCGATTCCTGCTGGATCATGTCAGCGCGCCTTCTCCAGAACTTCGGCGACACGCCATCGCGTCTCCTTGGAGATCGGGCGAGTCTCGATGATGCGCACGCGGTCGCCAACTCCGCACACGTTCTCCTCGTCGTGGACCTTGAAGCGCCGCGTATGACGGACGACCTTCTTGTAGAGCGGGTGGGGCTTGAGGACCTGCACCACCACGATCACGGTCTTCTCCATCTTGTCGCTCACGACAACGCCGTCACGAACCTTGCGGCGCGGACGCGCTGCCTGCTGGACCGCGTCACTCATCGACATCCTCCTCGGCGTCGACGGGCTCGGCGAGCGCCTCCTGGGGCTCCGTGGGCTCGGCAACGGGAACAGCGGCGGGAACGACGGCCGGGACCTCGAGGCGTGTTGCGGGTTTGGCCCGCGGGGTGCGGGGAGGCTTGGGCTTCGCGGCCACCGGCCGGGCCGCGGGCTGCTCGAGGACCGCCGGCCGCAGACCACGTTCGATCTCGATCTTCACGGTCATCGCTCGGGCGATCTCGTGTCTGATCTCGCGGACCTGGCGGTGGTTCTCCACCTGCCCGGTCGCCTGCTGGAAGCGGACCTCGAAGAGGCGCCGGCGCTGCCTGCTCAGATGATCATCGAGCTCGACCACGGTCATGCGGCGCAGCTCGTTGAGGGTATCGGTCTGCTTGGTCACGGCGTCGCTGCCTCCAGCTCCGACCCGGTCTCCTCGCGGATGAGGAACCGCGTCTTGATGGGCAGCTTGAACGCGGCGAGGCGCATCGCCTCCTGGGCGGTCTCGCGGGTGACGCCCGCCATCTCGAAGAGCACGCGCCCGGGAAGCACCACGGCGACCCAACCCTCCGGCTGGCCCTTGCCGCTTCCCATGCGGGTCTCCGCCGGCTTCTTCGTGAACGCGTGATCCGGGAACACGCGAATCCAGATCTTGCCGCCGCGCTTGACATGACGGGTCATGGCTCGCCGGGCCGCCTCGATCTGCCGGTTGGTCATCCAGCACTGCTCGGTCGCCTGGAGCCCGTACGTTCCGAAGTCCAGCTTGTTGCCGCGCTGCGCGGCGCCGGTCCTCCGCCCGCGATGGAGCTTGCGATGCTTCGTCCGCTTCGGCATCAGCATCCCTACTCCTCCTCTTCCTCGCCGCCGTCGGCGGGTGCGTCGGTCTTCTTGATCGGCTTCTTGGGTGCGCGGGCGACGGACGTGGGCTTCTTGGCAACAACCGGTTTGCGACGCGCCGGTGCCCGCTTGGGAGTCAGCTTCTCGACCTTCTCCGCGCCCGCCGCCGGATCCACCCCGGCAGCGACGATCACCGCTTCGTCCTCGTCGATCTCAGGAACCTCCTCGACTGGGGCCTCTTCGACATCGACGTCGGGAACCTCGATCGCCTCGGTGGCCACGGCCACCTCTTCGGCGGGCGCTTCGGCGACGCGGGCGGCGGGCACGGGCACGCGGTCCTCGAGGCCACGGTCCTCGGCACGATCCTTGCCGGGCGCGATCGGCTCGCCGGTCGCGGTGACGAAGTCGCCGAGGTACAGCCAGCACTGCACCCCGATGCGACCGAAGGTGGTGCGCGCTTCGGCCTTCCCATAGTCGATGTTTGCGCGCAGCGTGTGCAGCGGTACGCGGCCGTCGCGATCCCACTCGCGACGCGACATCTCGGATCCGCCGAGCCTGCCGCTGACCTGGATCTTCACGCCCTTGGCGCCGGCGCGCATGCTGCGCATGAGGGTCTGCTTGAGCGCGCGGCGGAAGGCGATGCGCTTCTCGAGCTGCGAGGCGACGTTCTCGGCGACCAGCGTTGCGTCGAGCTCGGGCGTCTTGATCTCGTGGATGGTGACCCGCACCTTCTTGCCCGAGATCCGCTCGAGCTCGTCGCGGAGCGCGTCGACTGACGCACCCTGCTTGCCGATGACGATGCCGGGCTTCGCCGTCTGGATGATCACGGTGAGCTGGTTGGCGCTGCGCTCGGTCTCGATGCGCGCCAGGCCGGCGTTGCGCAACCGGCTGCCGATCAGGCGGCGCATCGCGATGTCCTCGTGGAGGAGCTTGGTGTACTCCTTGTCGGCGTACCAGCGCGCGTCCCAGTTCCGGTAGACGCCGAGCCGGAAACCGATCGGGTTGACTTTCTGACCCATCTACTCAGCCTCTTCCGTGGTCGGCTTGGGTGCGCGGCGGCGCGCCGGGCGTGGCGTGGCCGCGGGTGCGGCGTCGTTCGCAGCCGGCGTGGTGGCGGCGGGCGTGACCACGGGCGCGGGCAGCACCGTTCTCGGCATCTTCACGGCCCGGCGCCGGCGCACGTTCGCGGGTTCCTCGTCGTCGGTCACGAAGGCGCGCAGGTGGCTCGTCCGCTTGAAGATGCTCCCCGCCATGCCGCGCGGCTTGGCGCGCCACCGCTTGATGATCATGGCGCCGTCCACCTCGACACGCGCCACCCGAAGTGAGGACGCGTCGAGGTTGTAGTTGTGCTCGGCATTGGCGGCGGCGGACTTGATCACCTTGGCGATATCGACCGCAGCCGACCGCGGCGAGTATCGAAGCACCACCAGTGCCTCGGCGACCGGCAGCCCGGTGACCATCGCCGAGACGAGGCGAGCCTTGCGAGCGGTGGTGCGAACCCATTTCGCGGTTGCGACTACTTCCATCTCGTCCTACTTCAGCGCCGTGCTGCGCTCGGTGTGGTGCCCATGCCCGCGGTAGCGGCGGGTGTGTGCGAACTCACCGAGCTTGTGACCGACCATCGTCTCGGTGATGAGCACCGGCACATGCTTGCGTCCGTCGTGCACCGCGATGGTGTGACCGACCATCTCCGGGAAGATGTCGCTGCGGCGCGACCAGGTCTTGATGATCCGCTTCTCGCGCGACATGTTGAGCTGCTGCACCTTCTTGAGCAGGTGGTCATCGCAGAACGGTCCTTTCTTGAGCGAGCGACCCATGGCTACTTGTCCCGCCGGCGCACGATCATTCGATCAGTGCTCTTGTTGTGACGGGTGCGATAACCGAGCGCGGGCTTGCCCCACGGGGTCTGCGGGTTGCCACCCGCACCGCTCCGTCCCTCGCCGCCGCCGTGAGGATGGTCGAAGGGGTTCATGGTCATGCCACGGACCGATGGGCGGATGCCCCGCCATCTCGACTTGCCGGCCTTGCCGATGACCTCGTTCTCGTGGTCGACGTTGCCGACCTGGCCGATCGTCGCCCGGCAGCGGACGTCGACGAGCCGGACTTCGCCGCTGGGCATGCGCACCTGCGCGTAGGCGCCCTCCTTGGCGAGCAACTGCGCCGCCGTTCCGGCGCTGCGCACCAGCTGTCCGCCACGACCGAGCTTGACCTCGAGGTTGTGGATCGTGGTGCCGAGCGGAATGCTCGTGATCGGCAGCGCGCAGCCCGGGCGGATCTCGGCGCCGTCTCCCGAGCTGACCACGTCGCCGACGCTGAGCCCGTGCGGCGAGAGGATGTAGCGCTTGTCGCCATCGGCGTAGACGACCAGGGCGATACGCGCGCTGCGATTCGGGTCGTACTCGATCGTCCTCACCTTGCCGGGGACGCCGTCCTTCTGGCGCTTGAAGTCGATGAGCCGGTACGTCTTCTTGTGACCGCCGCCCTGGTGACGCACGGTGATGCGCCCGGACGCGTTGCGCCCGCTGTGCTTCTTGAGGTGCTCGACCAGCTGACGCTGAGGCGCGCTCGTGGTCACACCCTCGAAACTGCTCACCGACATGAATCGGCGGCCGGGGCTCGTCGGCTTGTACTTCTTCGTGGGCATTTACACGCTATCCGTGTGAGTGAATCTGCACGTCATCACACGCCCTCAAACAAGCCTTCGATCTTCTGCCCCGCGGCGAGAGTCACGATTGCCTTCTTCCAGTCGGGGCTTTGACCGATCACCCGCGTCTGCCCGCGCGAGCGGCGACGCTTCTTGCCGCGCACGTTGATGGTGTTGACGTCGATGACGGTGATCTTCTGGTCGACGAATGCCTCTTCGAGCGCACGCCGGATCTGGATCTTGGTGGCCGATGGATGGCAGCGGAACACGTAGCGTCCCGAAGCGATCGAGGCGTACGACTTCTCGCTGATGACCGGCAGGACCAGGACCTGCTCGAAGCTGCGCTCCGAGGTCATGCGAACGCCTCCTCGATGTGCTCGATGGCGTCGCGGGTGACGATCACGGTGTCGGCGCCGATGATGTCGCGCACCGACAGATTGCCGGCGAGCGTCAACCGAACCTCGGGGATGTTGCGCGCGCTCTTCTCGAGCATCTCGTTGTGCGAGCCGAGCACGACGAGCACCCGGCGGGGAGCATCGACCGAGCGAATGAGCTCGGCGACCGCCCGGGTCCGGGGCGCCTCGAGCTCGAATCCCTCGAGGACGAGCAGGCCGCCGTCCTGCGCCTTCGCGGAGAGCGCACTGCGCAGCGCGAGCCGGCGCTGCTTGCGCGGCATGTCGATGCGGTATGAGCGAGGATGCGGGCCGAAGACGATGCCGCCACCGTCCCACTGCGGGGATCGAGTCGAACCCTGGCGGGCACGTCCGGTCCCTTTCTGGCGATAGGGCTTGCGCCCGCCGCCGCGCACGTCGCTGCGTGTCTTGGTCGACGCGGTGCCCTGACGTCCGTTGGCGAGCTGGCGGATCAGCGCCTGGTGCATCACCGGCTGGTTCGGCTCGATGCCGAAGATGGCATCGGGGAGCTCGACGCTTCCGGTCTCGACACCTGTCTGGTCGACGACTCGCGCGCTGCTCATGCCGGCTCTCCGATGGTCGCCGAGCGATCACTGTCCCGGACCATGACGACCTGGTTCTTGTGTCCGGGAACCGACCCGTGCACGAGCAGCAGGTGGCGCTCGGTGTCGACGCGCACAACCTCGAGGTTCCGCACCGTGATCTGGGTCGCGCCGTGCTGCCCGGCCATCTTGAGGCCCTTGAACACGCGCGCGGCGTCCGTGGAACCGATCGACCCCGCCTGCTTGATGTTGTGCGACCCGTGCGACACGGGGCCGCGGTGGAAGTTGTGCCGTTTGTGCTGTCCGGAGAACCCCTTGCCCTGGCTTACCCCGGTCACATCGATCCGCTGCCCGGCCGTGAACATGTCGACGCTGAGCCGGGTGCCCACGGCGACGTCGCCGGGGTCGCGCAACTCCTTCAGCCGCATCTGGGGCTGGAGTCCCGCGCGCTTGAAGTGGCCGCGCATCGGCTTGGAGGTGCGCTTGACCGCCTTCTCGCCAAAGCCGAGTTGCACCGCCTCGTATCCATCAGAGCCGACCGTCTTGCGTTGCACGACACGGCACGTGTCCGCCTCGAGCACCGTGACCGGGACCGATGTCCCCTGCGGGGTGAAGATCTGGGTCATGCCCACCTTGCGGGCGAGAATCCCCTTGCTCACAGCTTGATCTCGATGTTGACGCCGCTCGGAAGGTTGAGGCGCATCAGCGCATCCACCACCTTGGGGTTGGCGTCGAGGATGTCGAGGATCCGCTTGTGGGTGCGCATCTCGAACTGCTCTCGCGAGTCCTTGTCGATGAACGGCGAGCGGATCACGGTGTACTTGTTGATGGACGTGGGCAGTGGCACCGGTCCGGCGACACGTGTCCCCGTGCGCGTCGCCGTCTCCACGATCTTGGACGCGGCCTGGTCGAGGACGCGGTGATCGTATGCCTTGAGGCGGATGCGAATTTTCTGGGGCACGGTGTTCCTGCGGTTCCTCTGCTCTGCTTATCGAGCGCTTATTTGTCGATCGATGTGACGGCGCCGGCACCCACGGTCCGGCCGCCCTCGCGAATCGCGAAGCGCATGCCGTCCTCGACCGCGATCGGGGTGATCAGCTCGATGCCCATCTCGACGTTGTCCCCGGGCATGCACATCTCCTG
>JBAPWO010000129.1:0-2183 GCA_049283735.1 Candidatus Dormiibacterota bacterium | reverse complement strand
GGCCGTAGCCGCTCTGAGGAATCCAATAGTTCTCGCAGAATTCCTGTCCCTCCGACAGCAATGGCGTTCCCTTCGCCGTCAATAGCGCAATCAAATAAGGTTGAACCTTGGGCCAATTGCTGTCCCGATCCCCTTGCTGCAGTAACAGGTCGTCCGGATCATTGTCGACGGCGATCGTTCCGAAGTTGCAGATGAAACGCTGATGATCGTGATTCTCAATGTACTGAAGACCTGTCTTGGATAGAGTGTCGGCGTTTACCGTGACCGACTCCGGATATCCACTTAGTCCGAGTTGTAGCCCCAATTGCGCGATGGCGCCGGGGCTGCCGGTGGCACAGTCAGCCGCGGCTGAAAGTGTGCTGTCCTGCCAGGTACCTGTGCTGTAGCTGCCGTAAAGGATATCCGGAGGATTTGGAAGATATTCTGCAATCTGGATCAGATTAATATTCCCGGCCGAATCGAAGAATCGCTGATAGTGATCCGTCGTTCCCTCCTTCGATTTGACGTACTGGTAGGTGGAATACACGAGGTTGGAGTAACCCTCTCCGGTGGGACCGTCCCAATACTCTGGCACATCGTCGAATCGAAATCCATCCACGTGAAACGTATCGAGCCAGAACTGATTCACGGAATAGTAATAATCCTGAGTGAGTTGCTTGGTGAAATCGCTCAATGTTCCAAATGATCCATTGCCGCCATTGAAGGGGTTAGTCAGATCGTTCTGCAGAGTATTGTAAAGCTGGGTGTAGGCGAAGTCGCCGCCGGTGTGGCCGTACACCGAATCCACGATGACCGCGATTCCATTCTGGTGACAGAGATCCACGAAATGCTGAAAATCAGATGCTTTGCCAAAACGCTCGGCGACGCAGAAATAGCCGATGGGGTCGTATCCCCAATCGATGGTGCTCAGAACGTTTGAGACCGGCATGACCTCGACGCAATTGATTCCGAGATCTGCCAGGTAAGGGAGTTGCTTAATGGTGCGATCAACGTCGTTGCGAAACTCGCTGATCATCAACTCATAAATAATGGCATTCTTAAGCGGCGGGGTTTTCCATTTAGTTTCGTTGGCGGAAAATGTGTATGGTGTATTTCCGACGGTAATCGCAGACAAGCGCCCAACACCGACTTCACGCGCGAACGGATCGATTATGAAATCGACGTCTCCGCGCATGGGACTGTGAATGACATACCGATAAACATAACGTCCGGGTTGACCAAACGCGGACGACCCAGGTGGCGGTGCCGCGGTGTTTAGATTGATCTGACCGCTCCAGTAATCGCCGTAGATGGGATCGACGGTGTGAATTTGTGTCACCAGCGCAGGTTGAGCGGCCTGAAGATACTGGTCCGTTTCGTGAATGATTTTCACGGACACGCCGTACCCTTTGCCGGAATCGACTCCAGGCAGAAAAATTCCGAACTGGACAACCTTGGGAGATATTTCCAGCGCGCCCAGCTTGTTCATCGGAAGGTAATTCATAAAGACCGCCGAGTGAGCAGAGAGGCTAGTTCATTATTACACTCAACGATCATTATCAGAACGCTGAGGTCGGGGAACTCCGTTGCGGAAGTCCAATCTCTGCGAGATCCTTGGTCCAGAAGCTATTCCGCAGGGTCGTAGTTGAGATTTTGCCCGAGCCATCGCTCAACCTCAGCCACGCTCATCGCCTTGCGTTTACTATAGTCGCCGACTTGATCTCGGTCGATCTTGCCGAGGCTGAAATACCGCGATTCCGGATGAGCAAAGTACAGACCGCTCACGCTCGATCCGGGCCACATCGCAAATGACTCAGTGATCAGCATCCCGGTGTTCGCCTGCACATCGAGTAAACGCCAAAGCGTTCCTTTTTCCGTGTGATCGGGACATGCCGGGTACCCCGCTGCCGGCCTGATGCCACGATACTTTTCTTGAATGAGATCCGCGGTGCTCAGGCCTTCTTTACAACCGTACCCCCACTCGCATCGCACGCGCTTGTGCAGGCATTCGGCGAAAGCTTCAGCCAGGCGATCGGCGATGGCCTCCGCCATGATCGCGTTGTAGTCGTCGTGCTCGGCTCTGAACCGGTCGCACAATTCCTTCAAGCCAATCCCGCTGGTTACCGCGAACGCACCGATATGATCGGGCAACCCCGTCTCCTTGGGCGCGATGAAGTCTGCGAGCGATCGGCACGGCTCGCTGC